>CAURKE010000135.1:0-3583 GCA_963525055.1 uncultured Campylobacter sp.
GTTTTTATGGGGCTTATCGTTACTTTTATCTTTAGCGGCGTGACGGACTCGCGGGTGCTCGGTTTTAGCGGACTTACACGGCTTTTACTGCTTTTTATCCAAATTTGCATTATCATCGTGCCCATTTTTATCCTCATCTCGACCGTGCGCAGCATCAGCGCCGACCGCGATACGAACCTGCTTGAGTATATGCTTAGCTTTCCCGTTAGCCTGGGCGAATACTATTTCGGCAAGGCTTTGGGGCGCATTTTTGTTATTTTTGTGCCGCTTTTGCTCTCTTTTGCGATTGCGGTGATTGCGGGGCTAGTTAAAAAAATCGAAATCCCATGGAATATCCTAACCCTCTACACCGCCCTACTTTTTGCGCTTAGCTTCGTGTTTTTGTCGTTTGGATTTCTCATATCGTCGATGATCAAAAACCAAGAAATGGGTCAAGGCGTCGCATTTTTACTCTGGCTTATCTTGCTGGCGTTTTTAGATCTCGCGCTGATCGGCTTTTTGATGAAGAGCAACGTGCGCGAGGATATCATCTTTTTTATCGCGCTCATTAACCCGATCGAGGTCTTTAGGATCGCGGCGATTAGCCTGTTTGATCCGAATTTAGCCGTTATCGGCGTTGCGTCAAATTTCGTATTAAACAACTTTAGCGCGTTTGGATTTGTTATTTACTCGATTTTTTATCCGCTGATTTTAGGCGCTATTATGCTTGTCGGAGGATATTTTATCTTTAGCAGTAGGGATTTGGTGTAAATTTGACTCGTTTGCAGAGTCAAATTTACGTCACTTCGCTAGCTTTGGCGGGCTTAAATTTAACTCGTAAATTCAAGCCTTTTTGGTCAAATTTGACCAAAATTTACGGGCGTCAAATTTCGCCGCCCTAAATTTACTACTCAAATTCACGCTTCCTCCGCCGCGCCTAAATTTCCCTCGCCCAAGGCCAGCTGGGCCGCTAGTTTTTTGCTTGATTTAAAGTCCACTTTACCGGTTCCTAGCACAGGTACGGCTTCGACTTTGTAAATCTTTGAAGGCTGCATGATGGACGGTATCGCAGAGGCCCTGATGTGCGCAGCCACGTCCTCTTCGCTTATCTCGCCGCTAAAGAGCATCACGACTTGTTCGCCCTTTTTCTCGTCGGCGACGTTGGTGCACACAAAAGTCGCCTCATCGCCCAGCACGGATGAGATTTGAGCCTCGACCGCGCCCAGGCTTATCATCTCGCCGCCGATTTTAGCAAAGCGAGATAGCCTATCCGTGATCGTTAGGAAGCCCGCCTCGTCCAAAAATCCGATGTCGCCGCTGTTATAGTAGCGCACGCCGTCTAGCTCGACGATAGCCTCTTTCGTGCGCTCCTCGTCCTCGTAGTAGCCCTTCATCACCTGATGGCCGCCGATTAGGATGAGGCCGGCCTGCCCGTTTTCTAGCTTTTCTAGGCTCGCTGGATCGCAGATTCTTATTATCGTGCCCGCAGTCGGTAGCCCCACGCTGCCCTCTTTTGAGAAAACGAGCTCTTTAAAAAACTCGGGCTCTAGCACGTTTGCGGTATTTACGCTGACAACGGGCGAGGTCTCGGTCGTGCCGTAGCCTTCGTAAATTTCGATGCCGAATTTCATCTTAAACTCGCGCTTAACGACTGCGTTTAATTTTTCCGCGCCCGCTATCGCGTAGCGAATCGTAGAAAACATCAGCGGATTTAGCTTTTTGTTTTTGGTGTAGAGCCTAAAAAACGTCGACGTGCCAAACATTATCGTCGCGTGGTATTTAGCAACCATCTTGCCCACGGCAAAGGCGTCTGTGGGATCGGGCACGTGAGCGGAGGCGATACCTTCGCTAAGTGGAAAAAAGGTCGCCGCGGTAAGCCCGAAAGAGTGAAATATCGGTAGCGATGCCAAGATCACGTCGTTGCCGCCGGTATTTACGATCTCTGAAATTTGCTTGATGTTAGCCATTATGTTTTTATGCGTTAGCACGATGCCTTTTGGCGTGCCCTCACTGCCGCTGCTAAAGAGTATCGTCGCCTCGTCGTCGATGCGAACGTCGCGAAAATAAATAAGCTCGAGCAGCCAGCGCGGCATCAACACAGCCTTTAGCATCGCGCAAATTTTATCGGCCTTGCTTATGCCCTGCGCGACATCTTCGAGATAGATGAGTCTGCCTTTTAGCGACTCTTCTAGCTCAAAGCCGCGAGCCTTTAGCTTGGCGATAAACTGGCGCGAGGTGATTATGCTTTTTAGCTTCGCCTTATCCGCGCAACCGATCAAATTTTGCTCGCTAAGCGTGTAGTTTAAATTTACGCTTACCTTGCCTCTGATAAATAGCATCAAATTTATAATGCTACCCATCACCGAGGAAGGCAGTATCACGCCGACGTTTCGCTCTTTTAAAAACGAGAATTTAAATTTAGACAAAAACACAAGCACCGTCGCGATAGCCTTAAGATTGCTTAGATCGGCGCCCGTGCTATCGACCATCGAGCGTTTAAACAGATCCGCTTTAGCGTGTTTTAGCCAGCTAAACTGCATAGGTTCTAGAGTTTTTAGATACTCGGCCCAGCTAAAAAACGACAGCTCGACGACCTTTTCGCGCACCTGCGGGGCTTTGGTCTCAGGAGCCAAAGGCGCACCGAAACTCACCCTGATAGCGCGTTTGCCGTCTACTTTACGGCCGATTCTTTGGTAGTATTTTTGAGCGCGCGAGAAGCTCGAACCCCAAAGACCGCGCAGATAAAACGGCACTATGACGGAGTTCGTATCGCTTGCGGCTATCTCGTAACCGTGCGCAAACTCGTCTATCTGTCCGTTATAGCTGATATGACCCTCAGGAAACAGCGCCACCACGTCGCCCGCGTCTAGGCACTCGCGGATCTTTTCTAGCGCGCTTTTGCTCGCTCCCGCGCCGATAGGGATCACGTCAAATAAATTTAACAGCCATTTTAGGTACCAAATTTCATAAAAGCTCTTATGCATCGCAAATCTGATCGGACGCGGAGAGGCCATCTGCAGCACCGCCCAGTCTACCCAGCTCATGTGGTTGCCAAGCAGCAACACGCCGCCTTTTTGCGGGATATTTTCGACGCCGTCGACGTTGATCGTGTATCCGATCCTAAAAAACGGCATGATAAGCAAACGCGCGAAAAGATGCGGCAGGTATTTTATCGTCGCCAGCGCGCAGATAAGCACGCTAAAGGAGGTAATGACGAAGATCCCGGGCGTACTAACGGCAAATATACTAAACGCCATCGCAAGCAGCAAAAACGCCGCCATAAAGATATTTTGTATAAAGTTACTGCCGGCCAGCGTGCGACCCATCTGCTCTTCGGACGTGAAAAACTGGATATTTGCGTTTAGCGGCACGATAAAAATGCCGCCGCTAAAACCAAACAAAAAGGACGCCAGCGTCATAAACGCCGCGCTAGAGCCCTGCGCAAACATAAGTAGCGAAGCAAAAAGACCCAAAGCGCCAAAAGGCACTATGCCCATCTCGATGTGGTTTTTCGAGTAACTGCCCGCTAGCGCCGAGCCCGCAACCAGGCCGATGGTGCTAACGGCTAAAATAGCCTGCACTATCATGACGTTATTATCTGCGC
>CAURKE010000136.1:0-3566 GCA_963525055.1 uncultured Campylobacter sp.
CGAGAGAAACTACTACGTAGAGTTTAAGTATGCCTACTAAAAACGGAGTTACGGCGGTTTTGGCGGCGCTTACGGCGCTGCTTTTTGTATTTTCGCTTAGTCTTGGCGGAGCCGATATCTCGTGGCAAGATATAATCAAATTTGCAAGCGGCGGCGAGATAGACGAGATAAAGGAAACCATCCTGCTAGAAATCCGCTTACCGCGCGTCATAATGGCCTTTTTAATCGGCATGCTTTTAGCAAGCTCTGGCGTCGTCGTGCAAAGCGTGTTTTTAAATCCGCTAGCCGACCCCTACATCATCGGCATCGCCTCTGCTGCGACCTTTGGCGCCGTGGCGGCCTATCTTTTAAAGCTGCCCGATTTTTACTACGGAGTGTTTGCCTTTTTTAGCGCGGCGATACTTTCGGTGCTGATCTTTAAACTCTCTAAAAAAGGCAAATCCATCGCCACGCTTCTTATCATCGGTATCGCGTTTTCGTCGTTTTTGGGCGCATTTACGAGCTTTGCGACCTACCTCATCGGCGAGGATAGCTTTAAGATAGTAGCGTGGATGATGGGCTACGTGGGTTCTGCCAACTGGGAAAAGATCGCCTACATCAGCGTTCCTCTCGTGCTATCTATGGCGTATTTTTACTTTAAGCGATTTGAGTTAAACGTCATCCTAAGCGGCGACGAAGAGGCTCAAAGCCTAGGCGTGGACGTCGAAAAGATGAAAAAACGCCTGCTCATCGTCTCCTCTTTAGCCGTGGCGTTTTCGGTAGCGTTTACGGGCATGATAGGCTTTGTGGGGCTTATCATCCCGCACACGCTGCGCATGATACTAAAAACCTCGAGCAACATCGTTTTGATACCGATTAGCGCCTTTGCGGGCGGGTTTTTCCTGCTAGCATGCGACACGATAGGCAAAAGTGTCCTAAGCCCGACCGAGGTACCTATCGGCGTGGTTACGGCGTTTTTCGGCGCTCCATTTTTTCTATTTTTAGCTATCCGCTCGAGCAGGAGCATATAAGGTGAAAACAGAAAAACTATGCTTTAGCTACGGCAAAAAAGAGATACTAAAAAACGTAAATTTAAGCCTCAAAAACGGCCGTTTCGTAGGGATTTTGGGCCCAAACGGCTGCGGCAAATCCACTCTTTTAAAAAATATCCTAAGAATTTTATCGCCAAATAGCGGCGTGATCACGCTAGAAAACAAAAAGCTGGAGGATTATTCGCTAAAAGAGCTGGCTAAAATTTTAGGCTTCGTGCCGCAAAAAACGGTTTTAAGCATGCCTCTTACGGTCGAGGATATCGTGCTAACGGGGCGCTTTTGCCATCTAAAAAGCCAGTTTAGCGGATACGACGCAAACGACGTAGCAAAAACCTACGAGATCATGCGCCTGCTTGACGTAGAGCGGTTTGCCAAACGTAGCGCCCACTCTTTAAGCGGCGGCGAATTTCAGCGAGTGTTGCTTGCTAGAGCGCTAGTTAGCGAGCCAAAGATTTTGCTTCTTGACGAGCCTACGAGCGCGCTAGATCTAAACTACGGAGTCCAGATGCTAAAGATCTGCGAGGATTTGACCGCGGAGCTAAATTTACTCTCCGTAGCCGTGCTGCACGATCTAAATTTAGCCGCTATGTTTTGCGACGAGCTCGTGATGCTAAAAGACGGCGAGATACGCTACGCAGGCACGGCAAAGCAGCTTTATACGAAAGAAATTTTACATGAAATTTACGGACTAAACTGCGAAATTTTAGAACACGACGGTATGCCGTTCGTAGTGCCCGTAAAGCGATAAATTTACAAATCAAAATTTGAAAGGATTTTCTATGAAAAAAGTCGCGGCATTTTTACTCGCTATCAGTTGTCTTTTGACGAATTTAACCGCAAACGCGCCCAAAAAGCTAGTCGTACTAGACCCATCAGTCGTCGAGATAGTCTATATGCTAGGCGCGCAGGATCAGCTAGCGGCCATCGCTACGCTTCAGTTTTCTAAAATTTGGCCCGAGGATCAAACCGTAAAGCTAAAAAGCGTGGGCACCTACACGAAGCCAAATATCGAGCAGATCGTCGAGCTAAAGCCAGATCTCGTCGTCACCAGCTTTCACTCGGCAAACGTAAACGAGAGCCTTGCTAAATTTAACCTAAAAACCCTCACTCTAAAAGCCGATAGCGTCGGCGATATCTACAAAAATATCGAAGAAATCGGCAAAGTAACGGGCAAAGAGCAAAAAGCGAGCGAAGTCGTAAGCGAGATAAAATCCAAAATCGACTCTTTTGCAAACAGCGAGGTAAAGGGCAAAAAAATACTAGCGGTATTTTCCTCGACGCCGCTTACGGGCTTTAGCTCAAAGACCCTGCCGGGCGATATCTTTACCAAACTCGGACTAAAAAACATCGCCGATAACGTAGAGGGCTCGACTCCGATCGTCTCGACCGAGTTTATCTTATCGCAAAATCCCGACTACATCGTCGTTATCGGCGGTATGGGCGGGGATGGCGAAAATTTCCTAAAACAAAATCCGGTGCTTAAAAAAACGACCGCCGCAAAAAACGGCAAAGTACTCACCGTGCCCTCCTCGATGCTACTTAGAGGAACGCCTCGCATAGGCGAAGCCGTAGATAAATTTTACGAGATGCTAAGCAAATAATGCGCTATTTTCTAGTCTCGCTCGTCTTAAATTTAGCTCTGCTTTTTTTGCCGTTAAACTCGCGCCCAATAGAGATCGCAAAGCCGCAAGAAACGATAAAGATAAAGCTAAATTTGACGCAAGAAGAGCCTAGTAAAGAGACTAGAGAGTATGTGCCGCCTCAAAGCGCAGAGCCATTTGAAAGGCCGCAAGAAACGCAGCCCGAGCCGGTCAAATTTGAGCCCGAGCCCGAGCCCGAAATTTCACGACCTGAGCCAAAGCCTGTAGAGAGCGAACCT
Source organism: uncultured Campylobacter sp. (assembly GCA_963525055.1). Taxonomy (GTDB): domain Bacteria; phylum Campylobacterota; class Campylobacteria; order Campylobacterales; family Campylobacteraceae; genus Campylobacter_A. The sequence continues at coordinate 2,911 of CAURKE010000136.1, forward strand.
ATAAAACCAAAAGAGGAGAAAAAGCAACCGCCAAAACCGAAAATAAAAAAACAAATCTCGCCAAAGCCCGCGCAAACGGTAAAAGAGGAGCCTAAATTTGAACCCGCACCAGCACCCGCGCCGAGTCAAATTTTACCCGCCGAGCAAAACTCGCTACCTAGCTCAAATTTAGCCCCCGCAAAGCAGCCCGCCGCGCAAGATAGCGGCGAAGCAAAAGAGCAAAACGCCTGCAAAGAGGGCGTGGGCTTTACCGTGGCGCGCGAGCCCGAGGCCAGATATCCCAAAAAAGCGATCATGCTGAGGCTAAACGGGACGTTTAAGGTCGAAGTGGATTTTAAATTTGACGGAGAGATAAAAATAATAGCCGTGCGCGGGAAAAATAAAATTTTTAACGACGAAGCGGTGAAAATAACAAAGGAGTTAGAAATTAAAGCGTTAAAAAATATTTCGCATTGTATAATTACCAAACCTTACGAGTTCAAAACGGAGGAATAGATGTTTGAAACCAGGCAAAAAGGGCACGCCGGACCGACGCGTCCTAAAAAGATAAAGATGGCAACTAACGCCGAGGTCGAGAAATTTTTAACCGATGAGCTACCCGCGCAAAAGGACGGCGTGATCTATATCCACGTGCCATTTTGCGATAATATCTGCTC
>CAURKE010000137.1:0-3565 GCA_963525055.1 uncultured Campylobacter sp.
AATGACAAAATATTTAAAATTGAGTGCTAATATTCACGCCGTCAAATTTAAGGAGATAAAATGAGAAAAATTTTACTTTTAGGAGCGGCTGCGGCAATGGCTTTTGCGGAAATTTCTACGGTTCAAGTTAGTCCCGAAGCGATCAAAAACTACGAGCAAATCGTTGATATCAGGACGCCTGCTGAATGGATGGAAACGGGCGTGATAAAGGACGCAAAGACTATCACTTTTAACGCAACCGATAAAGAGGGATTTTTGAACGAGCTTAAAGCCAATGTCGACCTAAAAAAACCGGTCGCGCTCATATGCAGAAGCGGACGCAGAAGCGCTGCGGCAGCGATGATGATAGATTCGCCGGAGCTAAATATAATAAATCTTGACGGCGGCATGGGCAGCCTCATAAATCAAGGCTACGAAACCGTGCCGTATCAAAAATAATCCGCGGTTTTACTTTATAAATTTCGTCCGTCAGGCTTAAATTTGCGCTAAATTTTAAGCTTGGCGGAGCTGATTTGTGCTCCACTCGCGCGTAAGGCGACGGTAAATTTAAACTCGCCGCCGCACTTAACGCAAAAAACCGCCACCGTTTCTTACAAAATTTAACACAACAAAAGCATATCACTTTAAATTTTAAGTGGCCGCAAATTTAACCAAATTTGACCAAAATTTACGCCAAAAACAGTCTCGGCTTTAGCTTTAGTAAGCAAACATACGCCGCCAGCGCGCTTTGCTCTCTTATGTAGTTGCGATCTCCGTTTAAATTTAGCCTCTCGATGATACGCTCGCTGTCTTTTGCATAAGCTCCCACAAATACCGTCCCCACGGGCTTTGCCTCGCTACCGCCGTCAGGCCCAGCGATACCGCTGATAGCTAGCGAAAAGTCCGATTCGCTCGCTTTTAGCGCGCCTTTTAGCATCGCCATCACGCACTGCTCGCTCACCGCTCCATAGGTTTGTAAAATTTCATCGCTAACGCCTAGCCAGTCGCGTTTCATCTCGTTTGCGTAGGTCACTAGCGAGCCGTTAAACGCAGCAGAAACTCCGGCAAAAGCGCCAAATTTAGCCGCGGCAAGCCCAGCCGTGCAAGACTCGGCAAATGTAAGCTTTAGCCCGCTTGCCATAAGCGTGCTCGCAACGTGACGAAAAACATCCTCGCCCTCAAAAAATTTGCCCGAGAAAAGATTTTTCGCGCCGTTTATAAAGCCGCTCGTTTGGCCGAATTTGTTCGCCTCCACTCTTATTAGCGCCAAATTTGACAAAATTTGAGACGAATAAATCTGCACTTCGTAAGTTTTTGCCAGCGGTTCGAGCAGGATTTTCGCGCTCTCCTCGTCGATATCGACCAGGTGAAAGTAGCCGAAATCTCGCTGCGTTTTGATCTCGATAGCAGGCAGTTTTTGGTTCGCGTCAGCCTTTAATAAATTTACGTAAGTTTGATTTAGTTTGATTAAAAAGCCGTCGTCGCTAAATTTCTCAGCCCTGCTAGGAACTAGCATTTGCGGGGATTTGAGCTCCAAAATATCGCCGCTTAACGTAGCTAAAATTTTAGCCGCGACGGAGTAGTTTTGACTCGACGCGTAGATACAAAGGCTGTCTGAGCGCGCGCAAAGATGCTCGATGATAAACGGCAGCTCCTTGTCACTTTTACTAACGAATCTAAACTCGCCAAGCTCGCCGAAATGCCGCTTGTAAGCGCAAAAAATATAATCCAAAAAAGGCGCGTTTACGCCGATATCTTCGCCGATGATCAGTAGTGCGTTTTTCACTGTTTTCTCCTTTAAAAACCGAAAACATCTTACATAAATTTAGCTTAAAATAGCGTTTTTTCAGTAGCATTTAATCGCCGTTTGGATAAAATCTACCAATTTTTTACTTCAAGGCGAACCTATGGATTACAAAGATACATTATTGCTTCCAAACACCGAATTTCCCATGCGTGGCAACCTGCCCGAAAACGAACCCAAACGCTTAAAATCGTGGTTTAACGATAGAAAAATCTACGAAAAAATGAAAACTAAAAGGCAAAAAGCCGCCAAAAGCTTCACTCTGCACGACGGCCCTCCATACGCCAACGGCAACATCCACATCGGACACGCGCTAAACAAAACACTAAAAGACATCATCGCAAAAACACACTATTTCTTCGGCGAAAACGTGAGATTTACGCCGGGCTGGGACTGTCATGGATTACCGATCGAGCAGCAAGTCGAAGTAAAACTGGGCGACAAGAAAAAGAGCCTGAGCAAAACGCAGATCCGAGAGCTTTGCCGAGAGCACGCGAGAGAATTTATCGACGTGCAAAAGGAGAGCTTTAAACAGCTAGGCGTCGCCAGCGACTGGGATGACCCGTATCTGACGATGAAATTTAAATTTGAAGCCGAAATTTATAAAACGCTTTGCAAAGTCGCTAAACGCGGACTTTTGATCGAGCGAAGCAAGCCCGTATACTGGAGCTGGGCGGCTAGAAGCGCTCTAGCCGAAGCCGAGGTCGAGTACGAGGACAAAGAGGACTACAGCATCTACGTCGCGTTTAAGCTAGGCGAAGAAGCTGTGGCGAAAATAGGCGCAAAAGACGCTAGCGCGGTCATCTGGACGACTACGCCTTGGACGCTGCCGGCAAACCAAGCCATCTCGCTAAATCCAAATGAAATTTACGTTTTAACGGCTGAAAATTTGATATTTGCCAAAGGGATGCTAAGCGAGCTAGAAAAAGAAGGGCTAACTAAGGGCGAAATTTTAAAAGAATTTGCCGCCGCCAAGCTTGAAAACCTACATGCGGTAAATCCGCTAAACGGCAGAAAATCGCTATTTATCCTAGGCGATCACGTCACTATGGATGGCGGTACAGGTCTAGTACATACCGCTCCCGGTCACGGCGAGGACGACTACCACGTGAGCCTAAAATACGGTATCGAAGTCATCATGCCCGTCGATGAAGGCGGCCTATACGACGAGACGCTAAAAGCGAAAAAATTATTCCCAAGCGGCGTAGTAGATGAGCTAATCGGCATGCATATCTTTAAAGCCAACGAGAAAATTTTAGAGCTTCTAGGCTCAAATTTGCTAAAAGTTAGTAAATTCGTCCACTCGTATCCGTTTTGCTGGAGGACGCATAAGCCGGTTATCTACCGCGCTACCAAGCAGTGGTTTATCGCCATGGACGAACCGAAAATCGAGGGCAAAACACTAAGAGAAGTCGCGCTAAAAGAGCTAGAAAACGTCAAATTTTACCCTGCAAGCGGCGTAAAAAGGATAGGCTCGATGATAGAAAATCGTCCCGACTGGTGTATCTCGCGCCAACGCGACTGGGGCGTGCCGATAGCGTTTTTTAGACGCAAGGATACAAAAGAGCCGATATTTGACGATGAAATTTTAGATAACGTCGCGGCGATATTTGAACAAAAAGGCGCTGACGCGTGGTGGGACAGCGAGATAAAAGATCTCCTGCCGGCAAACTGCAAATACGATCCGCAAAATTTAGAAAAAGTGATGGACATCCTAGACGTCTGGTTTGACAGCGGCTCGACGTGGGCTGCGGTGCTAAAAAGCGGCGACTACGATGCGGG
>CAURKE010000138.1:0-3560 GCA_963525055.1 uncultured Campylobacter sp.
TTTAGTTTCAAATTTAGCCCAATTTTGATTACGAGCGGCTAAAATTTAATGAGACTTTTCGCATTTGCGAGGTAAAATTACAAAATCATTTTAAATCAAATTTTTAAGGAAAGACGATGCTAAGCGACAGAGAAATAGAAGCGAGCGCAAAGCCGCAAAATATCGTAAAAATCGGCGCAAAACTGGGGCTAGGCGAGGAGGCGCTAGACACCTTCGGCAAGCTAAAGGCCAAGATTGGGCCCCGACTAAGTAGCGCGACGGGCGCAAACCTCATCCTAGTTACCGCGACCAATCCGACGCCGTACGGCGAGGGCAAAACGACCGTAACCGTGGGGCTATCTGACGGCTTAGCACGTATCGGCAAACGCGTGTGCGCCGCTCTTAGAGAGCCGAGCCTCGGACCGGTTTTCGGTATAAAAGGCGGAGCGACGGGCGGCGGCTACTCGCAAGTGACGCCGAGCGAGGATATCAACCTGCACTTCAATGGCGACTTTCACGCTATCACCTCGGCAAATAACCTCATCGCAGCGATGCTAGATAACCACATCCACCACGGCAACGCCCTAAATATCGATCCTGCGCGCGTCGTTTTCAAACGCTGCATGGACATGAACGACCGCTCGCTAAGAGAGATAGAAATCGGCCTTGAAAAAAGCAATAAATTTACCCGCAAGGATGGCTTCGTAATCACCGCCGCTAGCGAAATAATGGCGATCCTGTGCCTAGCGACCGACCTAAAAAATCTAAAAGAGCGCGTCGAAAACATCGTCGTCGCCTACGATAAAGACGGCGGCCTCGTGCGTGCAAAATCGCTAAACTGCGCCGACGCCGTCTGCATACTGCTAAAAGAGGCGATAAAACCAAACCTCGTGCAAACGCTTGAGGGCACGCCGGTGCTCATCCACGGAGGACCGTTTGCAAATATCGCGCACGGCTGCAACAGCGTGATCGCAACCAAAACTGCGCTAAATTTAGCCGACTACGTCGTGACCGAGGCTGGTTTCGGCGCTGAGCTGGGAGCGCAAAAGTTCCTCGATATCAAGTGCCGCACCGCAGGACTTGCGCCAAAGTGCGTCGTGCTAGTAAGCACTATCCGCTCGCTAAAATATAACGGCGGATGCGATAAAGACGGCATCTCGCAGCCAAATTTGGACGCGCTAAAGCTAGGCGGCGAAAACCTAAAAGCCCACATAGAAAATCTCAAAAATTTCAATCAAAACGTCATCGTCGCGCTAAATAAATTCGCGACCGATACGGACGAGGAGATCGCCCACGTGCGCGCTCTTTGCGAGGAGTCGGGGGCTGAGTTTAGCCTGTGCGAGGGCTTTTTAAAAGGAAGCGCCGGCACGGAAGATCTAGCCAAAAAAGTCGCGCAAATCTGCGAAAAACCGGCTCGCGAGATAAACTTCACGTATGAGCCCGCCGACCCCGTCAAAACTAAGATCGAAAAGATCGCGACTAAAATTTACGGCGCAAAAGAAGTAGTCTTTAGCACGCGCGCGCAGACTGATCTAGCCGAGATTTCGCGCCTAGGCTTTGACGCCTTTCCAGTTTGCGTCGCAAAAACGCAGTATAGCTTTAGCTCAGATGCTAAGCTGCTAGGACGACCGAAGGGCTTTAGCTTCGAGGTTAGCGCGCTTGAGATCCGCGGGGGAGCCGGCTTTATCGTGGCGGTTAGCGGATCGACGATGCTGATGCCGGGACTGCCAAAAGTACCTGCCGCCGAGCAGATGAAAGCGGAGTAAATTTAGCTCGCCGATTTGTCAAATTTGCTTGCGAATTTGGCCCGTCGGCGGAGTTTGATTTTAAAAAACAGAAGCGAATTTGACGTCAGGTTCGCCTTTTTTAAATTTGACCATTTCGTCCTTTAAACTTGCCGTCAAATTTAAAACGCTAAATTTAACAAACGCCCGGGCTAGCTCGTAAATTTTATAACAACGCTATTCAGCGAGATTTTTATCTTACCATCCATACATCGCCAAAACGCAAAATCAAATTTACTCGCCTAAAGCCGCATACCGGCCTAGCACCAAATTTGCGCTATTTTACGGCGCTTTAAATATCCGAATTTAACGCTCGAAATTTGCCGCAATTTTCAGCAAAATCGACATAACTTATTTTGGAGTTTTAATCAAATTTACCAAAGCAAGCTAAACCGTGCACGAAACGGCGCTAAATTTTCACCTTCTCCCACGGCTCGATTTCGCCTTCGACCTCTTTAAAAATGCTCGCGATTTCTATATTTTTTACGCTTAAATTTCGCTCGTAAGCCTTGATATCGCGTGATTTTAGCTTCTCTTGCAAAAAGGCGAATTCATACTCGATTTGCCCGCGAGAGACGGCTATTTTGGCTAAATTTCGCTCGTCAAATTCGCCCACTTTTGCCGCGTCAAATTTATACCCGCGAGCGCAGGCCTGCGCGTAAACCTCCGCTAGATACGCATTTATCGCTTCACACGCGTTTTCATGCGCGTAAAAGCGGTCAAGCTGCGGGTGATTTTTGTAGCCCTTGGTGAGTCCAGCTAGAACGTTTTTAGCTAGCAGAGCCTCGCGCCAAAGTGCGACTAACCCCTTTGCATCGAGATATTTAAAGCTTATCGTCCAAAGTCTCATTTTTGCCTTTCGTTAAATTTACCGCAGTTTTTGCTAGCCAAATTTTGCGCGGTTAAGCCCGCAAACCATCAAATTTATACCGCAAATTTGATCCGCTTCAAACTTTTCAAAGTTTTTATTTTTTCTTCGCCTTCTTTGCCGAGTTTTTCATGGCTTCTAGCTCCTCGGCTAAAAATTTACCCGTGTAGCTGCCCGTTTTTGCGTGATTTTTGGCGACCTCTTTTACGCTGCCTTCGGCGATGATTTTACCGCCTTTTGCGCCGCCTTCAGGCCCCATATCGACGATATAGTCGCAGTTTTTGATGACGTCTAGGTTATGCTCGATGACAAAGACCGAGTTGCCAAGATCGACCAAGTGGTGCAGCACGCGCACGAGCCTATCGACGTCGGCAAAATGCAGCCCCGTAGTCGGCTCGTCGAGGATATAGAGCGTATTTCCCGTGTCCGAGCGACTGAGCTCCTTTGCGAGCTTCACGCGCTGCGCTTCGCCGCCGCTTAGCGTCACGGCGTTTTGCCCCAGCGTGATGTAGCCTAGGCCCACGTCTTGCAACGTCGTTAGTTTGCTGGCGATTTTAGGTACGGATTTAAAAAACTCCACAGCCTCGTCGATGCTCATATTTAGCACGTCGGCGATACTTTTGCCTTTGTAGAGGATTTCTAGCGTCTGCGCGTTGTAGCGGGTGCCGCCGCACGAGTCGCAAACCACGTTTACGTCGGGCAAAAAGTGCATCTCGATCGTGATCTCGCCCTCGCCTTGGCACTTTTCACAGCGTCCGCCCTTGACGTTAAAGCTAAACCTGCCGATCTTGTAGCCGCGCAGTTTGGCCTCTTTTGTCTGCGCAAAAAGCCCTCTGATCTCGTCCATCACGCCCGTGTAGGTGGCAGGATTACTGCGCGGAGTGCGGCCGATCGGGCTTTGATCGAGGTAGATCACTTTGTCTAGATTT
>CAURKE010000139.1:0-3541 GCA_963525055.1 uncultured Campylobacter sp.
TCGGTTACGGCGCAGGGACAGACGTTTAAAACGGCCGGACAAAAGTGCCTTGAAGACTCTTTTATCGAGGCTAGCGGTGATAACGCGCGCCTAAGCCTAAGCAGCGCGGACGGTAGCTCATGCGAAAAAGCCGAACAAAACTTCGCTCTAAAAAACCTAGGCGGCGGCAGATACTCGCTTGGCGGCGGCGAGCTACGGCTAAATAACGGCTCACTCGAATACAAACAAGGCACGGGCGGCAATGAGATCGTATTTACCTTTAAAAAAGACGAGGTAAATTTAGCCGGCATCGTAAACGGCGCTCTAAATCAAGCAAGCCCCGGCAAATCAAATTCAAGCGAGATCGAGGGCAGATGGGAGCTAGTCTCGCTAAAGGCGCAGGGGCAGAGCTTTAAAGTCGCGGGACAAAAGTGCTTCGGCGACTCGTTTTTTGAGATCGGCGGCGATGAAGCGACGGTAGGCATCGTGGGCGTAAATCCGGACGGTTCGTGCAACAATAGCGCAGGCAAAAGCGGCTACGAAAGTCTAGGCGGCGGCAAATACGCGCTTAGCGCTAAAGGGCTGGGCGAGTTTTGGCTAAAAGACGGCATGCTCGAATACAAACAAGTCGCGGACGGGCAAGAGGTCTTGTTCGTCTTTAAAAAAAGCGCAAGTAGCACGCAAGCAAAAGTAAGCAAATCAAGCTCAAATTCGGTCGAGTCCGCAAAACCCGCAAAGGACTCTAGCGTCAAACATAGTAGCGCCGGGGCGAGCAAAAAAGGCTCGGGGGTATTTGGCGGTACGAAATTTAACATGCTTTTAAACACGAGCGAAGATTATTCCTTTTATCTACGCGACGACGGCACCTACGCTAGCCGCCTAGAAAAGCCCGACTGGCGCACGCGCATCGACGGTACGTATAAGGTCAAAGACGGCATCCTAACGATAACCAGCAACGACGACTACGACACGAGCTACTACTGCGAGAACGACGACTGCACCTTTTTGTGGAACTCAATCGGCACGGGATATTATATGTTTCAGGCGCAAATCTCAAGCCAAATGCCAAAAGAGTGCTTCTCGTTTCGCAAGGACAGCTCGTCGTCCCTGCACGGCTGGTCGGGCGGCAGCGATACGGTAAGCGTAGGCGTGAGCGGATACTACTGCTTTGACGGCAAAGGGCGCTTTAGCTCGGGCGGATCGTCGTATGCTACGGTAACCTCGGGTACTGCCGGCGGGGGCATAGGCGGGGGCAGCTCGAAATCACGTAGCGACGAGGGCTCATACACGCTCGATCAAGGCGAGCTAACGCTAAAATACGACGACGGCACGGTCGTTCGCCACAGCTTTTTCTACACTCTGCCGCGCAGTAAAGATAACAAAACTATGGCGATCATCGACGGCGAGGTTTATCGGTAGGCTGGCTCTTTTTGATTAGTAGGATTTAGCATTTTAGCCCGTTTTTGATCGGGCTAAAACTTACATGCTGCGCCAGCCAAATTTGATAGTCTACTCTCGCCTCTCACGACTATCAAATTTGCTCTCCGCCCGGTTCAAAACCCACCTTAAATTTAACACCGTACATTAATTTCCATCGTCAAATTTTACTCTCGCTCGTCCCGCCAAAAATCTCAAATTTGATGTGCAAAATAATATTTTTAACTTTCCCTCGCTTTTTACGCCCGATTTTGGCTATAATTTCAACCAAAGCAGATCGCGGTCGCGATTTACATTTGCATAAATTTATCTTCATTACGGTTTCTGCAAATTTACACAAACTAGAGCTCAAATTTGCGCTCAAATTTAACAAAGTTCCGCGTGTCGGAAAGATTTACTACGGATTAGAGTATGTATTTTATCGGTATCGACATCGGTGGGGCGTCATCAAAGGTCGCCGTTATGGACGAGCGCGGCAAATTTTGCGAGCTGTTTTTGCTGCCTAGCGGCTTTAGCGCGGTCAAAGTCGCACAGCAGATTAAGGAAGTTTTAGAGCAAAAAGGCTACACAGAGGGCTTCGTGACGGCTACTGGCTACGGACGCGTTAGCGTAGAGTACGCGCGGTTTAGCATGAGCGAAATTTTATGCCACGGCCTTGGGGCGAACTTTTTGTTTGAGCCAAATTGCACCGTAGAGGGCGTGGGCGGGCAGGATACGAAGGCGATCAAGACCCTAAACGGCAAGCCCGCGGATTTTATCATGAACGACAAGTGTTCGGCAGGCACTGGCAAATTTTTAGAGATCAGCGCTGGTCGCTTGGGGCTAGAGCTTAGCGAAATTTACAAAACCGCATGCAAAAATCCCGCGATCAAGCTAAGCTCCCATGCGCGGTTTTTGCTGAGACCGTCCTCGCTAAGTGCAAACGAAGGGCGATCTAGTCGCAAATATCGCCGAGCGCTACCTTAAAATTCCATGTTCGGTGATGTATCAAAACGACGCGCGCTCAGAGATTATCAAGGATTTCGTACACGAGCATCAAGCCCACGGTATCCTTGACGTCGTGGGCTACCACACCTACGCGACCCTGACAAACAGGATCAAAGAGGCGAGCCACGAAGCGGGAGCGAACTATATGAGCCTGGAGACGGACTACTCCAAGCAGGACGTCGGGCAAATTCGAACGCGCCTAGAAGCGTTTATAGAACTGCTTTAAGCGGGTAGCTCGAAATTTTAAAATGAAGAATTTTCTAAATTTAAAAACAAACCAAAGAAAGGAGAGATTGCATGAAATTTAAAGAGATAGACGAATCTCGTCGCGGCTTTTTAAAAGGAGCTTTAGCGGCAGCCGCCATCGCTGGGCCCGAATCGATGCTCGCCGGCTTCACGCCGTTTAAGCCAGGTTCCCTGCAGGTTTGGTCGTGCGGAGGACTGTCCGAAGCATTTAACGAGCTAAACGCCATTTATGAGTCAAGGACGGGACATAATATCCAGTACACCGGCGCCTTTGCGGGTGCGCTCGGAAAGTCGCTGCTAGCCTTGCAAGGCAAGACGGAGGTTTTCGGCGCTCGCGTTTTGGAGCTGTCTCAAAAACTGCGTAAGGCTGGCCTTAGCCTCCGCTTTAGACCGCTATGTTTTACCGACTACGTTTTAGTAGTGCCAAAGGGCAATCCCGCGGGCATTCGCGACTTGAAGGATTTGGCAGAACCCGGCGTGCGGGTGATGCTGCCGCTAAGGGCTTCGCCTCCGGGCAGCGGACCGGTAAAGGGAATTTTGAAAAATTCAGGTCTTACTGAGCCGGTCATGAAAAATATGGTCGCCAACGGAGCGTGCGTAATCACCATGATGTGCGATCTGGTAGATGGCAAGGGCGATGCGTCCATCATCGAAAAGCGCCTAACGACGCACGATAGGTTTAAAGACAAAATCGAATATATGCCTATCGACGAGAAACTCATCCCGCCGGGGCCGCTTACCTTTACGCTAAATATAATGAAATACGTAAAGGACAAGAAGCTTGCCGATGATTTTGCGGACTTTGTTTGCTCGGACGGGCAGGAAATTTTCGAGCGGCACGGCTTTACCTCCATCCATTCGGCGCGTGGGCTTGAACTCATAGAAAGGTTTG
>CAURKE010000140.1:0-3501 GCA_963525055.1 uncultured Campylobacter sp.
GGTTTTTGCGCCAAATTTTGACGGCGAGGCGAGCTTTGGCGTATATCTAGCCACGCTTGCGGCGGCGGCGCTTATTTGCGGGGCGGCTTATTTTATGGTCTCAGGCCTCAGCTCGCTCAAAAAACACGCGCTTTTAGAAAAAATTTGCGTCTTTTGTATCGCTACGCTATCCTTGATGCCGTGCTTGGAGCATATTTACGGCTACAAAGTCGGCACGGTCTTTGCCAAAAGCGAGGTCGAGAGCCTAGATAAACTGCACAAAATCGCGGGGCGCGAGGACTACGTGCTGGCGTGGTGGGACTATGGCTATCCGATCCGCTACTACGCAGACGTCAAGACCCTCATAGATGGCGGCAAGCACCTAGGCAGGGATAACTTCGCCGTGAGCTTTGCGCTAGCTAGCAACCAGCGTATGTCGGCAAATATGGCGCGCCTGGAGGTCGAGTACACCGAGCGCAATTTTAGCGAGAGATTTGGGTTAAATTTGAACCAAATGATGAAAGACTACAACGCCACGAGCGTAAATTCGTTTTTGTATTCGCTAAATAGCAAGGACTTCCAGCCGCCGCAAAAAACGCGCGAGATTTATTATTATCTGCCTGACTCCATGATCGATATCTTTAGCGCCGTTTTGCGCTTTTCAAACCTCGATCTAAACAGCGGCGAGGAGTACGGAGCGATATTTTATCCGGGCAAACCCTACTCGGTGGATGGCGATACGATAAATATCGGCGGAGGGTTTAGCGTATCTGGCGACGCGTCTAAAGTCTATATCGGCGAGCGCGAAATATCCGTAAATACGTACTTTGAAACAAGCTACGACGAGAAGGACAAACTGGTCGTCAAAAAGCACGAGATGGACGCGGATGGTAAAATTTATCTCATTTTTATGAAGGATTACAGGCGGTTTTTAGTGCTTGACGAAGCGGTGCTAAACTCGGCCTATATACAGCTTTTCGTACTCGAAAACTACGACAAAGAGCTCTTTGAGCCGGTCGTTTTAAACGGCGCGGTTAAAATTTATAGGTTGCTAAGATGATGGCGCAAAATTTAAAGGATATTTTTAAAAATGGCTAAATTCGGATTTTTGAGTCACGCCGATATGAGCATCTACTTTTTCCGCGCGCCGATCATGCGCGAGCTAAAGCGGCTCGGGCACGAGGTTTTGGCTATCGCTCCAAAGGGCGATTATACGGATAGACTAAAAAGCGAGTTTAACTGCGTGACATACGAGCTTGACCGCGCGAGCCTAAATCCTCTAACCGTGCTTGAAAACTCAAAAAAGCTGGCCGAGATTTTGCGCGGGCTAAATTTAGACCTGCTGCAAACCTCGGCGCACAAGTCAAACGTGTTTGGCACCTTTGCGGCTAAAAAAGCGGGCATAAAGCGTGTGATAAATTTGGTCGAGGGGCTGGGTAGCTTTTATATCGATAACGACTTAAAAACCCGTCTGGTGCGCGCCGCGATCGAGACGCTTTATAAAAAAGCGTTAAAGATGAGCGACGGCTGCGTGTTTGTAAATGAGGCCGATCCGGCGTATTTTCTAGCTCGCGGACTAATTGCCGAAGAGAAAATTTTTAAGATAAAAAGCGTGGGCGTAGATACGCTCAAATTTGACGAAAGCAGCGTACCGGCCGCAAATTTGGGCGAGGATCTGCGCGGCAAAAAAATCGTGCTGATGATAGCGCGCGCGATGTGGCACAAGGGCGTGCGCGAGTTTTACGAGGCGGCCGAGCTTTTGCGCGGGCGCGATGACTGCGCGTTCGTCTTTGCGGGCGAAGGGTTTGAAGGAAACAAAAGTACTGCCGACGCGAAGTTTTTAACTGGCGGCGCCGTGCGGTATCTGGGCGCTAGAGACGACGTGCCGGAGCTTTTAAAGGCTAGCTATCTGCTTGCGCTTCCAAGCTACAAAGAGGGCTTTCCGCGCACGGTTTTAGAGGCGATGAGTATGGGTAGGCCGGTCGTTGCTAGCGACGTGGCGGGATGTAACGAGGCCGTAACGAACGGCTTTAACGGCCTACTTTGCGAGGTAAAAAGCTCCGCCGATCTAGCCGCAAAGATAGAAATTTTGTTAAACGACGAAAATTTAGCCGCACAGATGGGGCGAAACGGACGAGAGCTCGCCCTGCGCGAGTTTGACGAGCGAGCGGTTGCTCGAAAATATATAGAAATTTATAGGAAATTTATCGATGTATAGAGCGTTTTTTAAGAGATTACTGGATATTTGCGGCGCGATTTTTCTCATAGTTTTGACGCTGCCGATCATGGCGGTCGTCGCAGTTTTGATATATTTTAAGGTTAGCAAGGGCGTCATTTTTACGCAGGCGCGCCCGGGCTTGCACGCTAAAATTTTTAAAATTTATAAATTTAAAACTATGAGCGACGAGCGCGGCGCGGACGGCGAGCTGCTACCCGACGAGATGCGTCTAAGCGGCATCGGCAAGACCATCCGCAGTCTTAGCCTTGATGAGCTACCGCAGCTTTTTAATGTGCTAAAAGGCGATATGAGCTTCATCGGGCCGCGTCCGCTTTTGGTCGAGTATCTGCCTCTTTACGACGCCGAGCAGGCGACCCGCCACGACGTGAGGCCGGGCATCACTGGGCTAGCGCAGGTAAACGGCCGCAACGCGATCAGCTGGGCTGAAAAGTTTAAATTTGACGCGAGATACGTTCGCGAGCTTAGTTTTATGCTGGACGCGAAAATCGCGATTTTAACCGTGCAAAAGGTCTTAAAACGAAGCGGCGTGAGCAAAGAAGGCATGGCTACGACGGAGAAATTTAATGGCCGCAACTAAAATTTACGTTTACGGCTTTAGCGGACACGGAGCGGTAGTAGCGGACGCGGCAAGAGCCTGCGGATACGGCGAGGTCGTGTTTTTAGACGACTCCAAATTTGACAGTAAAAACGTACTAAAATTTGACCCGAGCCTCGAAAAAGCGGACGTGATCGTGGCTATTGGGGACAATAAAATCAGACGCATCCTGCAAGAAAGAGTAAAAAACGCGGGCTTTCGCGTTGCGCACTTAATCCATCCAAGCGCGGTGGTAAGCAAGAGCGCGCAGATAGGCGAGGGCGCGGTCGTGATGCCAAATGCCGTCATAAACGCGCGTGCGGTGATAGGCGAGGGGGCGATAATAAACACGGGCGCGATCATCGAGCACGACTGCGAGATCGGCGATTTTGCGCACGTTAGCCCAAATGCGGCGCTAGCAGGAGGCGTGATCGTGGGCGCAAGCACGCACGTAGGCATAGGATCTTGCGCTATACAGTGCGTAAAAATCGGCGCAAACTGTATCATTGGAGCGGGCAGCGTCGTCGTGAGAGATATTGCAGACGGTAGCGTCGCCTACGGTAATCCCGCTAAAGTTAGGCGAAATTTAAGCTAAATTTGAGCGCTAAATGCCGCTCGTCAAATTTGCGCCCGTAGCTACAAAGGACGGTGCAGGCAAAATAGATAAAGTATCCCACACGGCGTCAAATTTACCTGTTTAAAATATCTT
>CAURKE010000141.1:0-3496 GCA_963525055.1 uncultured Campylobacter sp.
TCAAATTTGCGGGATTTTTAGAAAGCGCGGCAAAAGGCGGCACGATAAATATCAAAGACGGCACCGGCAAACTCGTAAGAAAGCTGGAGTTTGGCGAAGCAAAAGCTGGCGCAAACAACTTCGAGTGGGACGGCAAGGATAGCGCCGGCAACGACGCAAAAGCAGGCACCTACTCAGTAGAGATAAGCTACGTAGATCTCGCAGGTAAAGCTAGAAGCGGCGGCGTAGGCAACTACCTAGTAGAGGGCGTCAAATTTATCGACGGCGTCGCGCAAGTAAAGGTCGGCGGACAATACGTCAGCATCGACAAAGTAAAAGAATTTACCGAGCCGAAAAAAGGATAAGTCAATGGTAAGAAGCCTTTATAACGGCGTTAGCGGCGTCAGAACGCAGGGATTTGGTATGGACGTGTGGGCAAACAACGTCTCCAACATAAATAACGTCGGCTTTACCGCTTCGATACCGGAATTTAAGAGCATTTTTTATCAGACCTCTATTGCCGCCGGCAATAACCCGACCCAAGACCAAGTCGGCCTCGGCGCTACGGGCATGACGACGGCGCTTAGCTTTTACAAGGAAGGCCCGTTTATGAAAACCGATAACGACCTAGATATGGCGATCGGCGGCAAGGGATTTTTCGGCGTGACAAACGGCTCAGGCACCTACTATACGCGCGCCGGTAGCTTTGGCGTAGACAAAGATAGATATCTCGTAACAAATCAGGGCAACTACGTCCTAGGTACGCAAAACGCGCTAACCCAGGTTGCTCCGAGTCCGGGCGCGATAGAGGCTTTTGGTAGAGTAAACAGCACGGCTGCAGTCACGCAGGCCTACACGCCAAGCATTGACACGACAGATCTTGACCTTGGCGACATCGGCTCTCAGGGCAAGATTCGCCTACCGGAGTTTTTGTATCTACCGACCAAACCGACCTCAAAGCTAACTTTTAAAGGCAATCTCGACTCGTCTTTTAAAACCGAGCCTATCACGCTGCCAGTCGATGCCGCGACCTATACTAGCAACATAGATAACGCCTCTAGAACCATAAATTTACGAGGACGAGTCACGGCTGATGCTACGATAACTCGCCCTAGAAAAGGTGATCTAATCACCGTAACGGCAACCGACGCAAACGGCAAAACGGCTGAATTTAGCGCTCCGATCGACGAACACGGCAACTGGAGTGTAAGTCAAAAATTTGAAAACGATTTCGACCTAGCCACAGCGCCAAATTTAACAGCCAAGATAAATACAACCAAAGAAGTAGCAAATCAGGAAAAATACGCAACCGAGCTTTTGAATGCGGACGGCACGAAAAATAGACTTGAGCTAACGCTAACAAAACGCATACCTCAGGGCGCTAACGGCACGGTCTGGGACGCGGTAGCAACCGTAAAAGACGCAAACGGCACAGTGATCTCAAACTCTAACGGCGAGTTAAATTTCGACCACGAGGGCAGATTGGTTAGCACAACCCTGGCTTCGATAGATAGTAGCGGCTCTCAAATCAAGCTAGACTTCGGCACCCCTGCGGCTGCTGGTCAAATTTACTCAGGAGTCACCAGTACCGCGCAAACAAAAAGTATATCTATCGCTCAAGACGGTGTACCAGAGGGCATTTTAAAGGATTATCACACTAATAATTCAGGCAATATCTTGGCGCAGTTTACAAATGGCCAAGTTCGCTCCGTCGGCAAAGTCGCGCTCTATCACTTCCAAAACGAGCAAGGCCTTGCAAAAATGGGCGATAATATCTATTCGCAAAGCGCAAACTCAGGCGCGGCGTTTTTTTACAAAGATGCAGGCGGCAAAAGTATCTACGGTGCCCAAATCGCCAGTCGTACGCTCGAGCAGTCAAACGTCGATCTAGCGCAGGCCCTAACAGAGATCATCGTCACGCAAAAGGCCTACGACGCTAACGCCAAGAGCATAACGACTAGCAACGAAATGCTCCAACGCGCGATCGAGCTAAAACGCTAAATTTAGCCCGCGAATTTGACGCGGGTTTTTAAATTTAGCCGCAACCGCAAAAGCTAAATTTAACGCGATAAAATAGTCTACTTCAAGATATCTAAATAATTTTTTAGCTAAAATCAGCCCCGAAAATTTACCGAATAAAGAAAAAATTATGAACCGAAAAAGAATCTACAATCCAAGCTCAAATGAAAATTTGACCGATCGCCGCGTATTTAACGGCAATCCGCACGGCATCTTAAATTTCACCAAGGCAAAATACCAGTGGGCGCTCAAGCTCTGGGACCTGATGGAGGCTAACACGTGGTTTCCAAAAGAGGTCGACACCACAGACGACGTACGCGACTACGCCTATAACCTCACTCAGGCCGAAAAGCGCATGTACGATCTGGTTTGGAGCCAGCTCATCTCGATGGATAGCTTCCAAACCAACAACCTAGCCGACAACATCAACCCGTACATCACCGCGCCCGAGATCAACGCCTGCCTAGCGCGCCAAGCCTACGAGGAGGCCAACCACTCCAAGTCCTACGCCGTCATGGTCGAGGCTATCTGCGACAACACCGACCTCATCTACGAGATGGAAAAGCACGACGAGGTTTTGCGCGAGAAAAACGACTACATCTCAAGCGTTTACGAGGAGCTTGCAGGCGAAGTAACGGACGAAAAGCTACTGCTAGCTATGGTGGCGAATCAAATTTTAGAGGGCATTTACTTTTACAGCGGTTTTACGGCGATCTATGCTCTAGCGCGTGCGGGCAAGATGCTAGGCAGCGCGCAGATGATTCGCTTTATCCAGCGCGACGAGATCACGCATCTGCTGCTATTTCAAAATATGATAAACAGCGTCCGCGCCGAGCGCCCCGATCTTTTCACGCCTGAGACCGAGGCTAAAATTTACGACATGTTCGAGCGCGCGGGCGAGCTTGAGATCAAATGGGGCAAATACATCACGCAAAACCAGATCATGGGCTTTACCGACGATATCATCGAGCAGTACATCCGCTACCTCATCGATCAGCGCCTAGTCGCGATCGGTCTAAAACGCCGCTACAACGTCCCTCATCCGATCAAATGGGTCGATGATTTTGCTAAATTTAACGACCAGAAATCAAATTTCTTTGAAGCAAAGGTGACGAATTACAGCAAAGGAAGCATCAGTTTTGACGACTTTTAGTCCAAATTTATGTCCTATCGTCCTAACTGCGCCGACTTGCCGGCAAAGACAGGACGAACTACTAGAAAAAATCGCTGCAGCGCCCGAAAATTCGGTCATCTTAGCTAGCGAGCTATGCGTGAGCGGGTATGACTTCGACGGATTTTTTAGCGGGGCAAACCGAGCAATGCTTGGCGGCTCGATCGGTAGCTTTGACGCTATACTTTTTGAAGCGCTACAAGAAGCGCTAAATCCCGATAAATTCCTTGGACTAACGCACCTAACGAGCCTAAACCGCGCCAAAGGTCTTGCGCAAATTTCAATCACGCAGGCGCAAAAAAACGAAATTTACAACGAATTTATCCT
>CAURKE010000142.1:0-3470 GCA_963525055.1 uncultured Campylobacter sp.
TTAAGGGGCTCACGATCGTCGGCGTCATAATCGCCATCCTTGCGATCATCATCGTACCGCTTCCCAGCGCGGTTTTGGATTTTTTTCTTGCGCTTTCCATCTCTATCTCGGTGCTCATCATCCTGATCTCCGTTTACGTGCCAAAGCCCACCGACCTTAGCACTTTTCCGACGCTCGTTCTCATCATCACGCTTTTTAGGCTCTCGCTAAACATAGCCACAACGCGCATGATTTTGAGCGAAGGACACAACGGTCCGGATGCCGTGAGCGAGATAATCTCAAGCTTCGGACAGTTCGTCGTGGGCGGCAACTACGTCATCGGCGTGATCGTCTTTACGATCCTAGTTCTTATAAATTTCATGGTCGTTACCAAAGGCTCGACGCGCGTGAGCGAGGTGCAGGCGAGATTTACGCTCGATGCGATGCCTGGTAAGCAAATGGCGATAGATGCCGACCTAAACGCGGGTCTGATCGATGAAAAGACCGCCAGAGAGCGCCGCGAAGCCATTATCGGCGAGGCGAATTTCTACGGAGCGATGGACGGTTCGTCGAAATTTATCAAAGGCGATGCGGTCGCGGGCATCATCATCACGATCATAAATATCGTCGGCGGCTTTCTCATCGGCTCGTTTCAGTACGGCCTAGATATGGCTACCTCGGCGCAAAACTACACGATCCTAACGATCGGCGACGGCCTGGTGAGCCAGATCCCGGGCCTCATCACGTCGACGGCTACGGCGATCATCATCACTCGAGCCAGCAAGGACGATGAAAATTTCGCCGAGGGCTCGCTAACGCAGCTGCTAGGCGAATATAAAACGCTTTTAATAGTCGGCTTTATACTCTTTGTTTTTGCTCTAGTTCCCGGGCTTCCGACGCTATCTCTGGGATTTATCTCGCTTCTGTTTTTAAGTATGGGCTACGTGATGAAAGAGGTAAAAGAGGGCAAGATAAATTTGACCTCTAAAGCCCAAAGCATGGGCTCGGCGCAAGGCGAAGAGGAGGGGCAGGCCGCACCAAAACCTCCTAAAAAAAGCGAAGAAGAGATCGCTCGCGAAGAGGAAGCTAAGATAAACGACATCTTAAAGCTTGAAATTTTAGAGCTTGATCTGGGGTACGGCCTGCTAAAGATCGCCGAGACTGATCTCATCGAGCGCATACGAGCGATGCGCCGAAATATCGCGGCTCAGCTTGGTTTTTTGATGCCAAAGATCCGCATCCGCGACAATCTCCAACTACCGCCCAACGAATACCGCTTCAAGCTAAAAGGCGTCGTGATCGGGCAGGGGGAAATTTACGCGGATAAATTTCTAGCTATGGATAGCGGGCTAGTTAGCGACAACATCGAAGGCATCCCGACTAAAGAGCCGGCGTTTGGCCTAGATGCGCTATGGATCGATGCGAGCGTGAAGGAGGACGCGATACTAAGCGGCTACACGATCGTAGATCCCGCGAGCGTCATCTCCACGCACATGAGCGAGCTGATAAAACAAAACGCCGCCGAGCTCCTAACTCGCCAAGAGACGCAAAATTTACTCGACAAGCTAAAATCGGAATACCCCGTCATCGTCGAGGATACGCTGCGTATCGCGCCTATCGGAGTGATCCAAAAGGTGCTAAAAGCGCTACTAAAAGACCACATCCCGATAAAAGATATGCTAAGCATCCTAGAGGCGCTAAGCGACATCGCCGAGGTTAGCAAGAACCTAGATATGATCGTCGAGCATGTCCGCACCGCGCTTGCTCGCGCCATCACTTCGCTTTACGTCGATGAGGGCGGGCGGCTAAATTTTTACGTGATGGAGCCCGCCGCGCAGCAAAAGCTGATCGACGCCGTGCAGTATAAAGACGGCGCGTACCACCTGATGATAAACGTCTCGCAAACGTCGGCGATCGTGCAGGCTCTGCGCGAGGCGAGGGCGAAGCGGCCGATCTCGGAGTATGGTTCGATGATACTTTGCGTGGAGCCTAGCTTGCGTAAATTTATCGCCGATATCTGCGCGAATTTCGCCATAGATATCACGGTGCTTAGCTTTGCCGAAGTTGCGGCAAATACGCCGTTTGAGACGCTAGGCACGATAGAAATATCAAATTTGTAAGGAATAAAATGACTATCCATCACCTCTCGCACACCGATCTGGACGGATACGGCGCGCAGGTAATAACTAATCACTATTTTAAAAACGTTAAATTTTATAACTCAAACTACGGTAAGGAGATTGACGAGAAATTTGATCAAATTTTGGCTCAAATTTCGGATAAAAGCGCAGCCCAGACGCAGTCAAATTTAAGCGGCGAGCAAAACGCGCCCGAAAATCGCGGCGAGGGCGAAGCGGCTAAAAATGACGAAAAAGCGCTTATCCTGATAACAGATCTAAATTTAACCGTGGAGCAGTGCGAAGCCTACGAAAAAGCGCTCACAAATAAAAACGCTAAAATTTTGCTCCTCGATCACCACCAAAGCGGAGCCGAGTGCGCGAGCAAATTTGGCTGGTATTTTTTAGATAGCTCAAGGTGCGCGACTAAGATCACGCATGATTTTTTCGCTAAAATTTACGGGGTGGAAGCTAGCCTAAATCACTTTAGCGACGTCGTAAATGCGGTCGATATCTGGCTAAAAGAGGACGTAAATTTTGAAATGGGCAAGGTAGGACTCGGACTCGTCGCAAACGCAAAAGAGATAAATAAAACGATGTTTGAGGCTGAAAATTCGCGCTATCTTTTTTATCTAATCAAACGAGCGCGGGAGTTTTTTGACGCGGGAGACGACTATGTCGGGCTTGACGAGGCGATTTTCGGATTTAAAAAGGACTTTTTCAAAGAGGATAAAAACGATACGCTAAGCAACCTGATCTCAGCCTTCGTCGTAAAAAAACTAAGCGAGGAAAAAGAGAAATTTAGCATAAAATATAACGATCTTAACGGCATTTTGACCTACAATATCGGCAACACCTCGGTTATCGGCAACGATTTTTTAGTCGCGAATCCCGATATTGATTTTTTCATCGACGTTACGAGCAAAAAGACTCTGAGCTTTCGCGCTAACGGCAAGGCGGACGTGAGCTTGATGGCTAAAAATTTAGTCGGAGGCGGCGGACACGTGAATGCTAGCGGCGGACTTTTTGCGGGCTTTAAGGATAGCTTTAGCTATGAGAACGTAAAAGCGCAGATAACCGATCTAATAACCAAAAAAACGATTTTACAAGGATAGAAAATGAAAGAAATAGAACCTACCATAGACGAGCTAAGCTACGAGCTTTCGATGATGTTAGAGGCGATGTTGTATTATGCCGGCGTGAAAAAAGATAGGCTTGAGGACGCTGCAGAGACCTACATCGAGTGCATCGACGATGCGCTGGAAAACTCGGGCGCCGAGGGCGTGGACGAGGTGCTTGAAGTCGTCGAATATATGAAGAAAAAGCACGCTAAATTTTTCAAATGAAAACTCTAGCGCAAATTTTATTTTTCTC
>CAURKE010000143.1:0-3452 GCA_963525055.1 uncultured Campylobacter sp.
GTAAATACGGCTTTTTAGCTAGCGACAACCTAAACGCGCAAAAAGCTAGAGTGCTCTTGATGCTTGCGCTTACGCAGACTACGGATAAGGCCAAAATCCAGGAGCTTTTCCTAACTCACTAAGCGCAGCGTCTCGCATTGCTATGCATCGTTGAATTTTGCTTCGCTTCACTGCGACGGGCGATAAGTCCGCCTCATTCGCGAAGCAAAATTCGCCTCGCCTAGCTTTGCGATATTTGCGCTTTATTTTTGTGCGGTATCTCGCGAGCACTTTTCCGAGATTTCGCAAAAATTTCGCTCCGCAGGCTATATGCCTAGCGCACGCTCAATTTTGCTTCAAAACTCGAAAAATCATCTCGCGATATTTTCACTTATTTAATATTACGGCAGATTTGCTAAATTTACGGTCCGCCGTCTCTTTTATAAATTTCCTTTTTCGGTAGCTTTTACTGCGACGAATTTATTTCAAATTTGAACTCAAATTTAAGATACTTTACGTACAACTTAGCTAAAATTTGCACTGTTTGTACCGCAAAAACCAGCGGCGCCGCAAAGGCAAGGTTTTTAAGCGAAGCTAGTAAAAGCAGCAAAAGGAGCACAAAATGAAAAAATTTCTACTCATCCTAACAAATCAGCCGTATAACGGCACGGACAACGCGTATAACGCATTGCGGCTAGCGGGAGCGCTCAAAAACAGGGGCGAATACGTTAGGATATTTCTGATGAACGACGCAGTAGATCTCGCGCGAAATAGTACGCAAAAGCCCGAAAACTACGACTTTGATCTCGTGGCGAAACTAAAAGAGCTACACGCAAACGGCGTAGCGCTAAAAGTCTGCGGCAGCTGCGAGGCTAGATGTGGTCTGTGCGCGGGAGAGCCGTATTTTGATAGCGAGATAAAAGGCAGCATGGATATCCTTGCTAGCTGGGTCGCGGAGTGCGATCAAGTGATGACTTTTTAGCCCGTCGCTTGCGGCAAATTTGCCTTAAATTTGAGGCTTTATTTGATTTTAACTAAGGAGCGAAAATGGGAATGAGCGCGCACTACTACGCCTATGCGCAGGACGATATAGAGGCGATCAAAAACGGCGGCGGCGACGATGTCGAGGCGCTGGGCGAATATGACCTGGATAAAATGTGGGACGCGATGCATAAAACGCTAACGGGTAAAAACATGTTTGAGGCTATGAGCGCGGGCGAGATTTTTGCTACGCCAAATCCGCTTAGCTGGGCGATTTTCGGACGCGGCATGGCGGGCGAGGATGGGAGCGAGGCAGTATCTTATGTGGGCGCAGGTGATGTAAAAGCCGTAGCTAAAGCGATGCAGAGTGCCGACATTGGCGCGCTTTTGGCAAACGTAAATTTTACAGATTTTGGCGAGGCTGGCACATATCCTGAGATATGGGAGTACGAGAGCGAATTTGAGGATATAAAAGCCGAGCTAAAAGAGCATTTTAACGGGCTTTTGAGCTTTTATCAAAATGCTACTGATAATGGACTTGGCGTGCTAATCGTAATAGCGTAAATTTACGGCAAATCCCGTTAGGCGCTTGGCGACTTCGGAGCCGCTTTTGGGATAAATTTAAACCCGCATCTGTTAAGTCAAATTCTCGGAGTGTAAAATCACGAGGCCATTTGCTAAATTTGCACTCCGCCGTTCAAAAAAAATACAAACAAATGCCGCCGCCAAATCCGCTAAATTTCTGTGCCCGTGCCCCAAAAAATAAAATCCGCGCCAAAATCTAAAAAATGCAAGCGACGCTTTGAGTAAATTTTACTAAATTTCCGCCGCCCGCGCGCCGTTTTTTATTTTAAATTTATCAAATTTGATTTACTATTTCTTCAAAATTTAAGGCCCATTATGAACTACCTGCTTTTTGCCGTTACGTTTTTCCCCATCAGCCTGATGCCGGGTATCAACATGACCTACGCGATGAGTATCGGCATGATCCTAGGCTACGTGCGCGCGCTGCCGATGATGGCGGGACAGCTCGCCTCTTTAGCCTTCGTAGGGATTTGCTGTATGCTGGGCGTTGGCGCAGTTTTGGCGCATTATAGCTTCGCGTTTAAGGCTCTAAATATCATCGCGGGGCTTTATCTACTATATCTTGGCGCTATGCTGTTTTTTAGCAAGGGGCATCTTAGCATCACGAAGGTATCGCAGCTACCGAGCAAAAAGCAGATGTTTTTAAATGGTGCCGTAGTCTGCATCTCAAACCCAAAGACATGGATTTTTCTCTCGGCTTTGTTGCCGACTTTTTTGGACGCGAACGATCCTTTTAGCCTGCCTCGCATACTCTCTATCACGGTTACGCTCGTTTTTATCGAGTTTTGCTCGCTTAGCATCTATGCTCTTGGCGGCGCGATACTAAAGAAATTTTTGCAAACCCACCTACGACTTTTGGAGATTTTTACCGCCGTCGTTATCTGCACTATCGGCATTTTGATGATGCTTCGCTAAATTTACCCGCCCATTTCTCATTAAATTTGATAAAATAGGACAAAATTTATCGCCTTGCCCGTTAAATTCGGGGCAAATTTAAGGAAAATAAATGTTTAAAATTTTAGTCGCCGAGGATGACGAAAATTTAAATAAAATAATCTGCCTAAAGCTCTCTCAGGAGGGTTTTTCTCCGCTTGCGGCTTTTGACGGGCGGCAGGCTTTGCAGCTACTAGAGAGCGAGCGCGCCGACCTTGTGATAACCGATATCATGATGCCAGGTCTTAGCGGATATGAGCTAACTAAGCAAATCAAGCTGCTAGACGAGTCGCTGCCGGTGCTGATGATAACGGCAAAAAGCGGCATGGAGGGCATGGAGAAGGGCTTTGTCACGGGGGCTGACGACTATATGAGCAAGCCCGTAAATTTAAAGGAAATGACGCTGCGCATAAACGCGCTTTTGCGCCGAGCCAAGATCGCTAGCGGCAAACGGCTGAGGTTTAAAAACTCAGAGCTTGACTATGCGGCCCTTAGCCTAAAAATCGGCGGCGAGGTCGTGGAGCTCGCGCCAAAGGAGTTTTATCTACTCTTTTTACTACTCTCAAACCCGGGCAAAATTTTCACTCGCCTAGAAATCATGCAAGAAGTCTGGGGCTACGACACGGATAGCGACGAGCGCGCGGTCGATACGCACGTAAAAAAACTACGCCGCAAGCTAGAAAACTGCACGGACTTTGAGATAGCTACGGTGCGCGGCATCGGCTATAAGGGCGAAATTTACGAGTGAGGGCGGGGAGATAAAGTGAAAATTTTAAAAGCTATTTTCGCGGCGATATCGGCGGTTTGCTATCTAAACTCGGCCGTTTTACCGCAAAGCGACTGGAGCAAAAAAGATCTAAAAGGCGAGGTCAAAAGTATGACGGCTACGGAGTACGAATACTCTATAGACGGCTCCGGCACGCTAGAAAATACGCGCGTAAAGCGGACGGAGTTTAACGAAAACGGCTATATAC
>CAURKE010000144.1:0-3440 GCA_963525055.1 uncultured Campylobacter sp.
ACAAGGCGTGCAACCCCGTAAATTTATACGGCGCGACCAAGCTTGCCAGCGATAAGCTATTCGTCGCGGCAAACAACATCGCGGGTAGCAAAAAAACTCGTTTTAGCGTCGTTCGCTACGGCAACGTCGTGGGCTCTCGTGGCTCGGTCGTGCCGCTGTTTAAGAAGCTAATCGCGGAAGGCGCGAAGGAGCTGCCGATCACGCATGCGGATATGACGCGGTTTTGGATCACGCTTGAACAAGGCGTAAATTTCGTACTTAAAAACTTTGAGCGCATGAAGGGCGGCGAAATTTTCATCCCTAAAATCCCGTCAATGACGATGATAGAGCTTGCTCGCTCTATGGCGCCACGTCTTGGCGTAAAAATAATCGGCATTCGCCCGGGCGAAAAGATGCACGAGGTCATGGTCGGCAAGGACGACGCACACCTAACCTACGAGTTTGACGACCACTACGTGATCAGCCCATCGATCAAATTTACGAGCAAAGACGATGACTTTAGCATAAACGCGCTAGGCGAAAAAGGGCATCTCGTGGAAGAAAATTTCGAGTACAGCTCGGATAAAAATAAAATTTGGCTAGGTAAAGACGGACTTTTAGAGATGATAGAGGCAAGTAAATAATTTGGCCAGAATTTGAGTTAAGCGTATAAAATTTATAAAAAACGGGGCGAAGTATTTTTTTCGCTAGACGAGGCAAATTTAAAATTTGCGAGGGAGCGTATATAAAATACGTGACCGAGAAAATTTTAAATTTAACGACGTATAGCGGAAAAAGACGAGCCCCAAAAAGACAAGTCGAAAAAGGACAAAAATGATACCCTACAGCAGACAACAAATCACCGACTCCGACATCGCCGCCGTCGTGAGCGCTCTAAAAGACGACATCCTAACGGGCGGCGACAAGGTCGGCGAATTTGAAGAAGCGATCGCCCGGTACGTCGGCGTAAAGCACGTCGTAGCGATGAACTCGGCGACGTCCGCGCTACACGTCGCGTATCTAGCGTTTGGAGTGCGAGAGGGCGACGAGGTCGTAACGACTCCCATCACGTTTGCGGCGACGGCGAATGCGGCGTTAATGGCGGGAGCGGAGGTTAAATTTGCGCCCGTCAAATTTGACGGAAATATCGACGAAAACGCGCTTGCAAGCCTCATCACGCCTAAAACGAAAGTCATAACCGCGGTTGATTTCGGCGGCAATCCCGTAAATTTAGACGCCGTCCTAAAACTAGCCAGAGAGCGCGGTATAAAGGTGCTTGACGACGCTTCGCACGCGCTGGGCAGCTCGCAAAGCGGCGTCAAAGTCGGCGCAAAAGCGGACGTTAGTATTTTTAGCTTTCACCCGGTTAAACCGCTAACTACCTTTGAGGGCGGCACGCTAGCGACTAACGACGACGAGATCGCGCGCCTAGCACGCCTCTACCGCTCGCACGGCATAGCCAAAAAACGCCTCTGGGACAGCGATCAGAGCTTGCTCGGATACAACTACCGCTTGCCCGACGTCGCCTGCGCGCTAGGGCTAAATCAGCTAAAAAGGCTAGACGAAACCATCGCGGCGCGCGAGAAAATCGCTAAATTTTACGACGAAAAATTTGAGAAAAACCCGTATTTCAGCACCGTGAAGCTACCAGGCGACGTCGTTAGTTCGCGCCACCTCTACCATATCTTGCTCTTTCGCCAGTTTTGGTGCGCCAAAGAGGACATTTTCGCCGCCCTTCACGAGCGCGGCATCGGCGTGCAGGTACACTATAAGCCGACTTATAAATTTAGCTTTTACCGCGAGCGCTACGGCGATATTTCGATGCCTAGCGCTGAGGATTTTTACGCCGCCGAGCTTAGCATCCCGTGTCATCAGTGCATGAGCCTAGAGGACGCAAATTTCGTCGCAGAGGCGCTTTTTGAGGTTTTAAAGAGCTTTGACATGCCGCAAGGCTGCAGGGTTTAGGCGGTAAATTTGATGAGAGACAACCAAAACCGCGCCCTTTGCGTCATCCCGGCTCGCGGCGGCAGCAAGCGCATACCGCGCAAAAACGTTAAGAATTTTTTAGGCAAGCCGCTGATAGCTTACAGCATCGAGGCGGCACTAAATTCTGGCGTTTTTGAGCGCGTGATCGTTAGCACCGACGACGTCCTGATAGCAGACGTCGCCGTCAAATTCGGCGCGCAAGTCCCGTTTATGAGAGACGCCGCGCTGAGCGACGACTACGCCACCAGTAGCGACGCCGTATTGGACGCGGCGGCGAGGCTGGGCGGATACTCTCGCGTTTGCTGCCTTTATGCTACCGCACCGCTTATCACGGGTGAAATTTTACGTGAGGCATACGGCAAATTTGAGGAAGCCGAGTGCGAGTTTTTATTTTCCGCGACCGAGTTTAGCTTCCCGATCCAGCGCGCGATCAGACTAGAGCAAAACGGCGCCGTAAATATGTTTTACCCGCAGTTTGCGCTAACTCGCTCGCAGGATTTAGAGCGAGCCTATCACGACGCGGGCGCGTTTTACTTCGGTAGGCGCGAGGCGTGGCTGGAGAAAAAACCGATCTTTGCGCCGTATTCAAGGGCGTTTTTGCTTCCGCGAAATTTAGTCTGCGACATCGACACGCCCGAGGATTTTGAGTTTGCGCAGAAGCTTTACGAGATAAATTATCACTGAGGAAAAATGCAAAAAGATTACCTAAAAGCCAAAATATCGGTAGCCAGAACGCTCATGCAAATCTTTGCGGTTGCGGGGATCTTGCACATTTTCTATCTGCTGGCCAGCTACCGCGGGCTAAACGAGCTTCAGATCCTGTTTTTCGCCTCTGCCGGCGCCGTTTACCTCATCGCCGCCGTATGTTTGACGCTTAGAATTTCAAATTTGGCGGAAAAACTCGATGAATTTTAACAAAATCTCAAATCTAAAAACCCTCATCCGCGCCGATAGCGGCTCGAAAATCGGGCACGGACATATTAGGCGCGATCTTATCTTGGCGCAAAATTTTAAAGACGTCAGCTTTGCTTGCATCGACCTGCCCGGTAGCCTAGCGAGCGAGATACCATATCCAGTTTTCACGCTAAAAAGCGCGGACGTAAGCGAGCTAGTAAATTTGATAAAAGAGCATAAATTTGAGCTTTTAGTGATCGATCATTACGGCATTATCTCGGCGGACGAAAAGCTAATCAAAGAGCAAACGAACGTAAGAATTTTAAGCTTTGACGACAACTACAAAGAGCATTTTTGCGACTACTTGCTAAATGTAAACATCTACGCCCAGCCCCAAAAATACGCAAATCTAGTGCCCGCAAACTGCGAGCTGGTTTTTTCGCCGCTAGTTAGGAACGAGTTTTACGACGAAGCAAAAATCAAACGCGAGAAAAAATTTAATTACCTCATCGTGCTAGGCGGCACTGACGCGCTAAATTTGACGGCCAAAATCGCCTCAAATTTGCTCGCTAAAAACAAAA
>CAURKE010000145.1:0-3439 GCA_963525055.1 uncultured Campylobacter sp.
CGGAAATGAGCCGAGCGAGGGCGCATACATATAGTATGTAACCGAGCTTCGGCGATATTTTCAACGAAGTATAAAGGAAAAAGACAAGCCGCAAATAGCAAAAATCAATCTCTTTGCCAGATTATTTTCCCCCCAAACCCCAGCGCATTATGCGTAAATTTAACCCAGCCCAGACTCAAACTATAAAGGCTCGGATTCATCGCCAAAGCGTAAGGAAAGCGCGCGAAGTAGATTTTGCTTTGCTGCGCGGTCGCGGGAGCGGCTAGAGCGCGAAACTGCACGCCCTCTATCTTGCCTACTATTTTGGTATCAAGCGCTACCGTGCCGGCCACGCAGGGCTCTGCTAAAAACGCCTTCACGTGAGCGCTCTGCTCGCCGCCAGCCACAATAAAAGCTAAATTTTCCTCGTCAAAGGCGTAAAAGCAGCTCGCGCAGTATGGCCTGCCATCATCTAAAACAGCAAGACTAAGCAGGTGCATTTTGCGGATAAATTTTAAAATTTTTTCGTCCATTTCGCCCGCCTTAAGCGCTAAAAATTTGAGCCAAATTTGCCGAAACCCAGCTAAAATTTAGCGCCAAAAAGCAAGCTAAAACTAGCCAAAAAGCAAATATAAAAAGCTCTATTTTGACAAATTTAGCTCCCGCTTTTCCGCGTTTAATCAAAGCCACCCCAAGCCCGGCCGCAAAGCCGCCGATAAAGCTAAAATAGTGCACCGCCGCAGGCTTAACGAAGCTTGGGAGTTTGCCCGCGAAAAATAGCGAAAATATCGTAAGCGAGATCAAATTTGCCAGTAAAAAATAAAACACGACGACGGGAATTTGCGGGAAAAATCCGTGCAAAACAAAGCTCAAAACGGTCGCGCTAATGAGCAAAAATACGCGCGTGGCAAAACAGCACATTTTCATCCTTTTTTGCGTGATTTTAGCGCAAGGGCTATTAAGAAAAAAGAAATTTGGCCGATATAAAACCAAAAGGACGGCAAATCATGAAACTACAAAACTACCAAAGCGCGAGCCTAAACAGCTTTGATTTTAGCTTTAAAACCAGCAGCGGCGACGAGATAAATCTAAAAATGTACGACAACAAAACCGTAGACTACGCCAGCGCCAAAACAGCGGGCGCATCAGCATCCGCGCTCACTCTCACGCACGAGTACGGCTATAGCTTTTCGTATAAAGGCGACGGCTTGGACGCGCGCGATAAAGAGGAGCTCGCAGCCGCTCTAGAAAAGATAGCGCCTAGCATAGATAAATTTATGAAAAACGTCAAAGATGGCGAGGATTGGGTATCTTCGCGCGTGACAAATCTCGCAAACTCCCTTCGCAAGGAACTTCCGGAGATAAAAGACGCAAATCACAAAAACTTTATCGCGGACGGCACGCTAAAGCTTTTTGATAGACTGATGGAGCAAAATAAAGCGGACGCCAAGCTGCTGCAAAACTCCAAAAAGCTCTTTGACGAGCTTATTTCTCAGCTGGATAGTTTTAAATTTTACGTTTAGTTCGCGGTTTAAAAATTTCGCTATAATTCATAAATCTTAAAAATAGGAAAATTTATGAACGCGAATGAAAAAATCACCCAAATGCTAAATCTCCAGCAGAGCCTAAACAACGATACAAACGGCATCGGCTGGGAAAACGGCATAAACAAAAACGGCAAACTCATCAGCTGGAAACGCTGCATATATATGGAGTGCGCCGAGCTCATAGATAGCTTTGCCTGGAAACACTGGAAGAGCATAAACGCGCCGACGAATGAAGACAATCTGCGCGTCGAGGTCGTGGATATCTGGCACTTTTTGATGAGTTTGATGCTTGAGCAGTACAAGCTAAATAACCTCGGCGACATCGCAAAACTTTCAAGCGACATCTGCGCTAGCAGCGGCTTTGAGGCGTTTTGCCGCGAGCCGTTTAACGTCGCTGACGAAAACATCTACGAGATCATAAACGACGTCGAAATGCTCATAAACAAGTGCTCGGGCTTTGAGTATTCGCTCTTTGACCTGCTTAAAATTTACTTCACGATGAGCCTAAAATGCGGCGTAAATCTCAGCTCGCTTTACGAGTGCTATGTCGGCAAAAACGTGCTGAATCGCTTCCGCCAAGATCACGGCTACAAAAATGGCGCGTATAAAAAGGTCTGGAACGGCAAGGAGGATAACGCCGTGATGAACGAGATCCTCGCTCGCGGGCTAAAAAGCGTGGACGAGATATACGCCGCACTCGAGGCCGAGTATAAAGCGGTAAAATAAAATTTTCGGCGTGACTCGCTAAATTTTGATAAATTTAGCCAAATAGCCGCGAAGCTTTTGCGGTTTAACTTGACGCCTGGCGAGGCTAAATTTAGCACTTTAAGCGGCAATTGCGGGCGGGCGTTTAATTTGAGCGCGGTTTTTTCCGCTAGTTAAAACGCCGCCCTTTAATCGGTAAAATTTGCGCCGATTGCAAGCTATCGCGCCGATAGTCCAAACGAGTAAAAAGCGGGTCAAATTTGAGTAAATTTAGCTAAATTTACAGCCGAATTTAAATCGGTCAAATTTAGCCGCGAAGTCTATGCGTGCGTTAAATTTGTGTGCCGCTAAAAGTATTCGCCGCGCCGCTTTGCGCAAAGCAAAAAATGGGTGTCAAATTTAGAAAAGCCGCCGCGCCCAAGCGCCCTTTCGCCGCAAAACGGCATAAATTTAAATAAAATGGAGATTCATTGTTCGCTGATATTTTACGCCTTTCGATAAAGGACCTTTTCACGCCCAAATTTATCGCGCTCTCTATCTTGCCGCTCGTTTTTTCTGCGATCATCATCGCAGCGATCGCGATGTTTGGCGGCCGCGAGCTATACGAGGCGCTAAACGCGGCCATATCGGGCGACTCAGGCGCGCTAGCCGAGTATCCGATGGTGGCTAAAATCCTTAGCCTAGGCATCGCAAAATGGCTCATCGGCGCGATATTTTACGCCGTCGGCGCATATCTGGTCGTGATGCTTTCGGTTTTTTGCGCGCTCGCGGTTGCGGGTTTTTTAACTCCGACGATCGCGCGCGAGATAAACCGCAGGCACTACCGCGTGGACGAGGCGCAGCTGGCAAATATTAGCCTAGTTCGCCAAACGGCTCTTATGGGCAAAATTTTGCTCAAATTTATCCTGCATCGCGCTTATTTGTTTGCCGATTTTAGCCGTGCCTGCGCTAAATTTCCTCGCCCTGCACCCAGCATTTTTTTATCTTTATTATTCGCTACTTTTCATCGACGTCGCGCCAAACGCACTCTCGCGGCACAAATTTGAGCTTTATTTGCTTGATTACGGCGGATATAAATTTAAAGCTGTCGCGCTGTGCTTCTACCTGCTTTGCT
The DNA here is from genome assembly GCA_963525055.1 of uncultured Campylobacter sp. GTDB lineage: Bacteria > Campylobacterota > Campylobacteria > Campylobacterales > Campylobacteraceae > Campylobacter_A. The sequence goes on from CAURKE010000145.1 coordinate 3,346, forward strand.
TGGTGCCTATTTTCGGGCTTTTCTTGCAGGTTTTTTTCATTATTTATTTTTCGCATTTTTTCTTTTTACGCGAGACTTCGCGCTTGACGTAAAT
>CAURKE010000146.1:0-3413 GCA_963525055.1 uncultured Campylobacter sp.
GCTTTTTAATCATCGTAAACATCCTGCTTTTCATCATGGGACAGTTTATGGAGCCCTCATCGGTAGTGATGATCATGGTGCCGCTACTGCTACCGATCGCAAAAGCGCTAGGCGTGGATCCGGTACACTTCGGTATCCTGCTAATCGTGAATATGGAAATCGGCATGATCACGCCGCCCGTGGGCTTAAATTTATTCGTCGCCAGCGGCCTAACTGGCATGAATCTAAAAGACGTCATCGTCTCATGCTTGCCGTGGACTTTGACGCTATTTATCGGACTCGTCCTGGTGACCTATATCCCGGAAATCTCGCTTTGGCTACCAAGGCTGATGTACGGAGGCTGATTTAAATTTGCAAATTTACGGCGACTCGCGTGAGCTTATGCGGCTCGGCGGTCAGTCCGTAAATTTGATACCATTCTTTATATTTCCGTCAAATTTACGCTCAAATTTAAGCTAGCAAATTTTTAAATTTTAACTCGGTGCAAACGGCTAAATTTAGCCGCTTTAAAAGCCTTGCTAAAGCTCGCCTGATGTATCATAACTGAAAAACAAAAAGAGGGCAGTCATGTACCGCGTCAAACTGCATATTTGTTTAACCCAGGATATAAAAAATAAGCTTGAGCAATATGGCAAGATCCCGCCTAAACCGCGCTTTGAGCATAAATTTGAGATACTAAAAAGCGCCTGTGACATCCCTGTACCCATCCCTGACGAGCACCAATACACAATCATAGCAAGCGAGGAGTGCGGATTAAATTTACCCGAGCTAAAAAACGTATCGGCGAAAACGGCTTTTTGGCGATTTACGCGAGAGACTCGGACAAGATAACCGGCGAGCAAAAGCAGATCGCCGATGAAATTTGGCTTGAAAGCGCAAATTTGGACGACTTTTACTTTGAAAAAGCGCTAAATTTAATCGCCGAGCGCAAAGAGTCGTGGCTACAAAAAACTTGGCTACAAACGCTGATAAACTCGTCTCCCGATATGATATGGTTTAAGGATATGGGCGGGCTACATCTAGAGGTAAACGACGAGTTTTGCGAGGTCGTAAACAAGCCAAAAGAGCTCGTTCGTGGCAAAGACCACTACTATATCTGGGATATCCCAAAGGAGGTCTACGAGCAAACGGGCTACGTCTGCGTTCAGACCGAGGACGTCGTCGTAGCAGCGCGCGAGACCTGCCTTTTTGACGAGGAGGTTATGCGGGCGGGCGGCAAACTAAGCAAGCTAAAAACATATAAAACGCCGATATTTGACGGCGAGACGATCATCGGCACCGTCGGTATCGCTCGCGACGTGACGAAAGAGCACGAATATCTGCAAAACATCGAACATCTAGCCCACTACGACCAGCTCACGGGACTAGCCAACCGCAACCAGCTAGACGCATTTTTAGACGGGCTAAAAACGGTGCGTATGAGTATACTTTATATGGATCTGGATCGCTTTAAGCAGGTAAACGACGAGCACGGACATCAGGCGGGCGACAAAGCCCTGGTCGAGATCGCCGGACTGATAAAGGAAATTTTTGCCGACGCTATGAACGTGCGTATCGGCGGAGACGAGTTTATATCGATATTTACCGACGGAGCGACTGCGCAAAGCATCGCGCCTAGGGTGCAAATTTTGATCGACCGATTTTTTAAAATTTGTCAAGAAAATCCGCTATTTAACAGACTATGCGTGAGCGCGGGTATCGCAGAGGGCAGGATAGGGCCTAACTCCTTTGACCTACTGCTTCAGCGCGCCGACGATGCTCTTTATAAAGCAAAACACTCGGGTCGCGGCACGTACTGCGTAAGCCCGCGGAAGGATTTTGAATAAAATAAATTTGCGCAAACACTTGCTAGCGAGCAAGCCGCGTTAAATTTTTCTGCACTAAATTTTCCTCAAATTTTGCCGATATCGTTAGAAAGCCAAATTTTAAAAGGATTTTAGATGATAGGCGGCGTAAACGGATTTAATGCAAATGCAAATTTCGATTTTAGCGGCGCTCGCGGGCAAAATTTAAAAGCGCGCGAGGAAAAAGAAGCGGCGAATTTGATGTCAAATTTGACGGCGCAGATTAATTACGATACTGTAAATCCAAGCGAATTAGACTACGACCAACTAAAAATTTGGGCGGACAAGGTTGATCCAAATAAGCTAACGGGTAAAAATTTAAGCATGTGGCTAGGCGCAAAAATGGGGTTTGAAAAGGTTGTGGATGATTGGCGTAAGGAGCTTGGACTAAAGCCTGACGAACCGGTATTTGCGAGGAGGATATTTTCTCTAAGCGGCTACACTAAGGACGATAAAATCAGCATCTGGGGCAAGATGAACGGGCTTGATCCGAGTACCGACAAAGAAAAAGCCGCCGAGCTAAAAAGCTTCGTAGATAGCACGCGAGCTCTAATCGCGCACGCGGGCGATCCGACCGATATATTTAGGCAGGACGTCTTTAGCGTGGATAAGTTTTTGAGTAAATTTAACGTGGATCTGGGCGGGTTTGGCACAGGGCTTGGCATGCGTAGCGGCAGCGGCCTGATAATGGACGCTAGGGCCTCAAAGCTGCTGGATTCAGATATGAGCGAGGAGGAGTTTAAAGATAAATGGCTCGAATACGCGGCAAATAAAATCCTAGGAGAATACGCAAAGGTTAAAATTTCGCTCAAGGACGGCGCGCTAAATTTTGACCAAACGCCCGCAAAAGAGCGCATTACGCTTCTTGGGCAAGATCTCGAAACTCGCGTGAGCTACGCGGACGAAGCGAGCAAAAAAGAGTTTTTTAAATTTCTAAAAGACGTATTTAAAAACGGCGAGAGTATCGGAGACGCGCTACAAAAAATCGCGCTAAAAAAGGGCGACTTTGATAAAACGGCCAAAGAGGAAGCGCAAGCAGACGCCGCAAAAGAAAAGAAATTTAAACCTATCCACGCTACTAGCAAAAGCCAAACCTATGTTTACAAGGATATAAAGCGCGAGTTTTTCGAGAAATTTATCAAAGCCGAACAGGAAAAAGGGATGGACGTAACCAAGCTTTTAGAAGCTCTAAATAAAATCCGAAAACTTGATATAAATGCCTAAATTTGAAGGTGGCGGTTGCCGGGATCATTAAAAAAGACGAATTCGTATGTTAGTCCAAATTCGGCTCAAAAATTAGCCGAAACTACGCGCCGGATTTACACGTAAAAGCTAAATTTAAACGCTCCAAATTCGGCCTGCCGGCAATTTGCCCCGCAAAGCCGAATTTTAGCGCAAATCACATCTCGTAGCTGTCCTCTTCGTCTTCGTCGCCGTATTCGTAGTCATTCTCGTCGTAGTTGTAGCTGTACTTCTCGGATCTTTCGTCGTCAAATTCCGAGTATTCCTCCTCTAAATCTTCCTCTTCGTAGTCAAATTCTTCGCTCATTTTCTCTCCTTTAAAATTAT
>CAURKE010000147.1:0-3395 GCA_963525055.1 uncultured Campylobacter sp.
GCTTTTTTCTCGGATTTTTCGCGATGATCGGCTGCCTCGTGTTTTTGGGCTGCCCGTGGAGAGCGTTTTTGCGTCTCGGCGGCGGCGATATGACGGCGATTGCGGGATTTGTCGGGATTTTTGCGGGCGTGTGCGCGGGCGTATTTTTCAAAAAGCTCGGCTACGGCCTGACGAGTGAGACTAAAACCCAGGCCACGATAGGCGTTTTGCCGACGGTTATGGGTATTTTGCTGCTTGCTGCGCTTGCGTTTGGGCTGAAGCTTGGCGAAAACGGCGCGCTTTTTACCTCCGCAAAGGGCCCTGGCTCTATGCACGCTCCGATCCTGATCTCGCTTGGTTTTAGCGTCGTCGTGGGCGCGCTAATGCACAAAAGCAAATTTTGTAGCGTAGGGGCGTTTGGCAGGCTTTTTAAAGGCGATTTCTCGATGTTTACGGGGATCATCAGTATCATTGTTTTTGCCAGCATCGTAAATTTAGCGCTCGGGCAGTATAAATTAGGCTTTGAAGGTCAGCCTATCGCACACAACGACGTGCTTTGGAACTTCCTTAGCATGACGCTAGCAGGGCTTTGCTTTAGCCTTAGCGAAGGCTGCCCAGGCAAACATCTCGTGCAAATGGGTACCGGCAATCTAAGCTCCGTTATCTTTGTCATCGGTATGGCGGCAGGCGCGGCCGTAGCGCATAACTTCTTGCTCGCTAGCTCTCCGAGCGCCATAACGGCGGCGGCTCCGTGGGCGGTGGCGATGGGGTTTGTTTTTGCGGTTTATGTGGGATTTTTTCACAAAAAAGCTGCTTGATTTGCCATAATTTTGCTTCGACTTCGTCTCGCAACCGCTAATAGCTTCGCTGCGGACGAACGGATTTTTAACTTCGCGTGAAGCGCTCGTTACGAGACTTCGCTACGAGGAGGCTTTAAAATTTTAAACCCGCTTCGGTTACGTATTTTGTATACGCGCCCTCACGGGTTAAAATTTTAAAGCTAAACTACGCCTATTCTGCCTGGAATATTTGTCGCACATCTTACTAAATTTGTAAATTTGACATTTTCGCGGTGCGGGTCTGGGTGAGCGAAAGACGAAATGTCGAATTTTCAAATTTGATTTATATAAAAAGCGAGCTGGAATTTGCAAAATTTTGATAGCGATCGGGAGTAAAAGCGGACTAAACATCATGGTCTAGGCCGCAAGAAATAAAGCTTTTTCTAAAAAGTAGTCAAATTTGCTTGGCACGTATATCAAAGCCTAGCCAAGTAAATTTAGCTTAAAAGTCCGGCGCCTTTGATCGCTTGGCTGCGCTCTTTTGCGTAGATGCGCTCACCTCCCACGACGTCGTATTTCCAGATCGGCGCATTAGCCTTAAAGTCCTCGACAAACTCGTTTATCAGCCACAAGGCGACCTTTCTTTGCGGGCTAACGACGCCTGCGACATAGGAACTCTCGTGTACCGGTACGTCCCCGCGAGAATGCGCGAAAAGCACGTATGCACCCAGATCCTTTGCCTTTTGCTCCCAGTCCGCTAGCCATTTGCGCAGGATCGGCTCGTAGATATCAAAGCTAAGCGCGCTTATGCCACCTTCTTCGCGCACGATGCCTGTAAACGTGATGAGCGCGCCGCAGTTTTTGTCCTTAAACTCGTCGTACCAAGCGTTTGTGATCGCTTTAGCGTCGAGGGTTCCATCAAATATCTGCATATTAACCCCCACAAACCGGCGGTAAAATGGAAATTTTATCACCGTCTTTTAGCGGCGCGTCAAGAGAGCTTGCGATCTCGTCGTTTACGGCGACGGCGCAGATTTTTAGCCACTCGCCCAGCTCCGCATACTCGCCTAGTTTTTCTTTTACTTCGCTTAAATTTGCCGCTTCTAGCTTTAAATTATGCATCTTTATCGGGCCCAAAAACTCGATTTCTACCATAAATTCGCCTTTGAAATTAAATTTTTTTCTTGATTTTACTTAAAAAAATATTTAGATATACTTACGCCAAATTTTAAACGAAAGAGCCGTAATGAACGAAATATTAAGCAAAATAAAAACGCCCGCCTACGTCTGCGAAGAGGCCAAGGTGCGCAAAAATCTAGAAATTTTAAAACGCGTCAAAGACGAAAGCGGCGCGAAGGTGCTAGTCGCCCTAAAAGGCTTTGCATTTAGTGGTGTGATGGGGCTTGTCGGCGAGTATTTAGACGGCGCGACTTGTAGCGGCCTGCATGAGGCTAAATTTGCCGCAAAATACGCTCGCGGCGAGATCCATACGTATTCGCCCGCGTTTAAAGACGAGGACATAGATGAGGTGCTCGCGCTCTCAAAGCACGTGGTTTTTAACTCCTTTGCGCAGTGGGCTAAATTTAAGCAAAAAGCCCTAGCTGCAGGCGTTACCTGTGGGCTTCGCATAAATCCGGAGCTATCCGTCGCGCCGACTGACGCGTATAACCCGTGCGGCAGGTATAGCCGCCTAGGCATCACTCGCGCAAATTTCGACGCAGACGCGCTTGATGGTATCACGGGACTGCATTTTCACGCGCTTTGCGAGGAGAGCGCGCAGGGTTTGGAGACCGTGCTGATGGCGTTTGAGGAGAAATTCGGCGAGTTTATTCCGCGTATGAAGTGGGTAAATTTTGGCGGCGGACATCACGTAACAAAAGAGGGCTACGACGTGGATCTGCTCATAAATTTGATCAAAAGCTTTCGCGAAAAATACGGCGTCGAGGTCTACATAGAGCCCGGCGAAGCGGTGGGCTGGCAGACGGGATTTTTAGCCGCTTCGGTGCTTGATTTCGTGCAAAACGAAAAAACCATAGCCATCCTAGACGCCTCGGCTGAGGCGCATATGCCAGACACCGTGCTGATGCCGTACCGACCGGCCGTGCGAGGTGAGAGCAAGGGCGGTAAATTTAGCTACCGTTTCGGCGGAAATACCTGTCTAGCCGGCGATATCGTGGGGCTTGACGCGGGCGAGCCGGAGTATAAATTCGACGCGCCGCTAAGCGTGGGCGATAAGGTGATATTTGAAGATCAGATCCACTACACGATCGTAAAAAACACGACCTTTAACGGCATCAAGCTGCCTGATTTGCTGCTTTTAAAAGAAAACGGTGAGCTTGTAACCGTGCGGGAATTTGGCTTTGAAGAGTACGAGAGACGAAACTAAATTTGCCTCCTGAAACCGCGCCCTTTAGGGTGTAAATTCGACGTTTGGGGAGGGCGCCGTTTGTGGCTGTAAATTTAAATCAAATTTTACGCCAGGTTTCTGCATGATATGCGCCTGCGCTAAACCCGTAGCTTTTCGGATTTAAATTTTGAAATTTGGTTTATCGCCCGCCAAATTTGCCGCAAATTTTAATCATAAACGAAGTTAAATTTAAGATAAATAAAATCTAGCTTATATAAATGAATTAATAT
>CAURKE010000148.1:0-3374 GCA_963525055.1 uncultured Campylobacter sp.
TTGGGGCGATCATGATGACATCGATGCCTTCAGGAGCTTTGATCTGTCCAAAATGCACGTTAAAACCGTGTCCAAAAGCTATCGCGTCGCCTTCGTTTAAATTCGGCTTTATATCTCGCTCGAAAATTTCAGCTTGAAGTTCATCCGGAGTCAGTATCATTATGACGTTTGCGGCCTTTGCAGCTTCGGCTACGGTTTTTACCTCAAAGCCCTTTGCCTCGGCTTTTGCCCAGCTTTTACCGCCCTTTGCTAGACCCACGATCACTTTTACGCCGCTATCGCGTAAATTTTCAGCATGCGCGTGGCCCTGCGAGCCAAAACCTATCATTGCTACGGTTTTGCTTCTAATCAAGCTTAAATCGCAATCTTTGTCATAGTAAATACTTACAGCCATCTTCTCTCCTCTTAAAAAATTTGTGAGATTATACTACCTAAACACTGAAACAAACTTGACTTTAAGTTTTTTAAAAAGCCTTTTAGTGTAGAATTAGCGATTATAAAATCTCGATATGAAGTGGGAAAAATGAACGAATCAATCTATAAACATATAAAGGCTCTTCCTCCGCTTGACGACACAGTCGTAAAAATCCAAGCCATTTGCAGAAACGAAAATAGCTCAATGAACGATCTATCCCAAGTCGTCGAAAAAGACCCGATGCTAACAGCAAATGTCTTACGCTCCGCAAACTCTCCTCTCTACGGATTTAGCAGGGAGATAACGACAGTTTCTAGAGCCGTGGCGCTGTTTGGCATGGCGACGGTTCGCGGTTTCGCCCTATCAAGCGCTGTCAAAAAAAGTTTTAAGATAAATTTGGATCCTTACGGCATCACAAACCAAGATTTCTTAAATATATCCATGATACAAAACGCATTGATGTACAACTGGTACTCGAAAATAAACGCTAGCGATCTTGCGATTTTAAGCCCTGCTTCGTTTATGCTCGAAGTCGGTAAAATCGTCATCTCTAATGAGCTAAATGAATCCGGCAAAGCGGCCGAATTTAAGGCAAATTTGAAAAACATCTCAAATCCTTTCGACCTATCCGAGCTCGAAAACAAAATCGTCGAGATTTCAAACGAAACCGTAACGGCTAAAATTTTCGAGCAGTGGAATCTAGAGTCTGAGCTAGTCGATGCGATTTTCTATTCCAACAACCCAGATGACGCGCCAGAGCACATAAAAAGCTATTCAAAAGCGCTTAAAGTCGTAAAAAGCGCGGTAAATATATTTAACCAGCTAAACGACGATAATCTACAAAACACGCTAATGTGCCTCGACGAATACGGCTTTGCGCAAGATAAATTCCTAGAAGCCGTCGCAAAAGTCAAAGCGAATTTGTGAAAGAATTTTTAACCAAACTACTTGACGGAGTGAGCGAAAAGGAAGTCGCCTCCTCCGATAAAGAAATTCTACGAAATTTACTAAATTTAAATGCCGTAAGCCGCCACAAAGATCACTACTACCTAAATAACAGCTTTGTCTGCGGCAAGCTTGATATAAGCGCAAACGGCACGGGCTTTTTGGCGCCATACGATAAACGCTTTAAGCAAGATATAATAATAGAAAACAAAAATTTAAACGCCTCGCACTATGGCGATATCGTACTTGCAAAGCTTTTGCCGCTAAAGAAAAAACGTCAAAGCGCTAAAGTCGTAATGACGCTAAAACTCGCCAACGAAACGAGCGTAGTCTACACCAAACAAATAGGCTCGGTAATCCTTGGCGTAAACGTAAAAACTGCGCTTAGCTCGCCTCTAAAAGCCTCGCAAAAATCGCTAAAAATGCTACCGCAGGGTACGCTGCTAAAAATCGGCAACCTAAATAACGAAATAGTCGAGGTTATCGGCAACATAAACGACCCGCTTAGCGACGAAAAAATTTCGCTCGCCGTATTTAACAAAAATGACGAATTTAACGAAGAGTGCGAAGCTGAAGCGATCGCATGGGGCGACGAGGTCGATCCTGCGATGTACCCACAAAGGGTAGATTTAAGGGAGCTAGCCTTTTGTACGATCGATCCCGTCGACGCCAAAGACTTTGACGACGCGATATATTTCGACGAGAAAAAACGCGAAATTTACGTCGCGATCGCCGATGTTAGCGAATACGTCACCCCTTACTCTCCGATAGACGCAGAGGCTAAAACACGTGGATTTTCTATATATTTTCCGCACAAAGCCGTGCCGATGCTACCGCGGAATTTGAGCGAAAATATCTGCTCGCTCAAGCCAAATGCCGCACGCCTTGCGTTTTGTTTCAAAATCACGATCGATGAAAACGACGAAGTCGTAAAAGAAGAGCTCCTAGAAGCTCTAATCGCCTCAAAAAGACGCTTTAACTATGACGAAGTCGATCAAATTTTACGCGGCGAACGCGAGGACGAGACCGGCTGGATAAAGCCTCTTTTCGCGCTCACCTCGCGCCTACGCAAAAAACGCTTGAAAAACGCGTTTGACTTTAGAACGCAGGAGCTTCGTATGAGCCTTGACGCAGACGGCGGGCTTGCCTCTACGAGATTTGAGACCGATACCGACTCGCACAGACTCGTCGAGGACTGCATGCTGCTAGCCAACGTCGCGGCGGCAAAACGCATCGGCAAAGGCGTTTTTAGAAATCACGGCTCACCAGATCTGCGAAAAATACAAATTTTACTCGAAGACCTCGGTGCTCTGGGCTTTGACTTCGTTTACGAAAGCGATATCGCAAATTTGGTTCGCAAAATCCAAGCGCAGGCCGATGCAGTAGGCAACCGCGAGGAGATCGACAAGCTCATCATAAAATCGCAAAAAAAGGCCGAATACGGCGCGCAAAATTTAGGCCACTTCGGACTAGGCTTTGAGCGCTACACGCACTTTACGAGCCCGATCCGCCGCTACTCCGACCTCACGCTACACCGCCTTTTAAAGGCCAAACTGCGCAACGACGAGAAGTTTTTTAACTACTTGCTTTTAAATATCGAAGCGACTTGCTCAAATTTAAGCGAACTCGAGCGCGAAGCCGACAGGGTCGCGTTTGACTTTATGGATAGGAAATTCGCGCGCTGGGCAAAAGAGCGCATCGGACAGCGATTTAGCGCCTATATCAGCGAAAATCAAAACGTCGCGGTCGCTAGGCTTGACGACGAAATAAAGGGCGCTAGGATATTTTTGGGCGCGTACTGCGTAAATTTACTGCAAAAAGTTATCGTCGAAATCACGGACGTAAATATCGCAACGGCCGAAATTTTCGGCAAAGTCGTAAAGAAAATCAATGTATAGAAAAGAGCTTGAAGCCGCGCTAAATTCGGCTAAATTTCCAAATCATTTCTTGCTTTACGGTGCGGACGAATACCAAATCGAGCTTTTTGCGAAGGAAATTTTAGCCAAATTTAAAG
>CAURKE010000149.1:0-3373 GCA_963525055.1 uncultured Campylobacter sp.
TTTTGCCCACTCGCTTTAGCGGCGACAAAATCCTAATAGGCGAAGCTATCATCTCCGGTAGCGCCGCGCCTCTAGCGCATACGGTGGCGCGCCGATCGTCCTCTCCGCTAGCCGTGGTGGCTAGCAGCGCGTCGTTTATCGAGGTATCAAAGCTCGCCCAGTATACGTTTGATAGCGGATGGTACGGGTTACCCGTACATCTTAGCACGCGGTCTGCTTTTTCGTCCACGTGTAGGCGTAGTCCGCACTTCGCCACGCAGCCGTGACACATAGAAAATACCACGCTATGCCCGTCGTTCATCGAAATTTTGCCGTCTTTTACGCTAAATTCTGGCTGAAGCGAGCTGCCTTGCGGCTTGTAGTCGTCTTTTATTTTTCCCGCGTCGTCCGCTACCGCAGCGGTCGCGCCTACGGCCGAGATCATCGCCGCGTTTTTTAGAAATTCTCGTCTTTGCATTATTTTCTCCTTACAGCGCGATCTCTTCGCTCCAGCTGATCGCTTGTTTGTAGCCTTTTTTAGCCGCCAGTTCCTTATCGTTTTTAGCCAAAATTTCGCTCACACCGTAGTAAAAAACCTGCGGATGCGTATTTTTCGGACTATCTAGTACCATCGTCTCGTGGGCGGCTAAAAATTTTCTGATATTTGAGTTTTCGTCGTTTAGATCGCCTATTATGCGGCTTCCGCCCACGCAGGTCTCCACGCACGCAGGCAGCAATCCCTCGCGCAGTCTGTGATCGCAAAAGGTGCATTTATCGACTTTATAGGTCTGCATGCTGAGGTATCTGGCGTGATACGGACAGGCCTCGGCGCAAAGCGCGCAGCCGATACACTCGGCGCTATTTACTTTGACGATACCGTTGCTTCTTTGGTAGCTCGCGCCCGTCGGACAAACGTCGATACAGGCTGGATTTTCGCAGTGATTACAAAGGCGCGGTAGCGAGGCGATAACGGCGCGGTTGCCGTCTTTGTCGCTAGCTTCGTACTCCGAAACGATCGTCCTAAAGGCGCCTGCTTGGATGTTGTTTTCCATGGAGCAGTTCATCGTGCAAGACTGACAGCCGATGCAGCGCGTGAGGTCGATGACCATGCCGTAGCGCGGACCTTTGGTTTTTTCAAAAGTATTCGGAGCGGCCCTGAGCGCGGTCGCCGCGATAAAAACACCCGCCGCAGCAATAAAGCTACGACGCGAACCTAGCGTTGATTGCATTTTTTCTCCTTTGATTTTGAAATGATTTTATGACTTTATCATAACTTAACTTAAATGATAATATTAATATTTTCATTAAAAATTTTTTTTAGATTACCCCAAAATTTATTTTTTAGAAGCGTTTGGCTATAATGCTTTTCAAATTTTTATAAATTTAAGGAAAATATCTTGAAATACGCGCTTGATTGCAAAGATAGTTTTGAAAACTCGTTTATATTTTGGCTGACTAGATACGTCAAATTTAAACTTAGCTCGCTCTCAAACAAAGAGCTTCGCGACCCAAAGGCGCTGGCAAGCGTAAATTTCGCCCTTAGCCGCGAGATAAAAAACATAGATCAGCTCGACGGCCTCGTAAAATCGGCTAGAAACGCAGGACTAACGGGCATAAATACATACTTTAATCCGCTTAAAAAGATATTCGAGACGCTCAAATTTTACGAGCTAGAGAGCCTAAAACAGATCGACGAGGAGCTGCTAAGCGAGGTGCTAGCTAGCGTCACGGGCGGGCTAAGCGACGCGAGCAAGAAAAACTACCGCATAAGCGCGATAAATTTTTTCGCATTTTTGGATAAGCAAAACGAAGAGGACGGCAAGGCGCACGTCTTTGACATCGAGCTAAAAAACTGGGGCGGCGTGGGCGGAGCGCGCGGGCAAAAGCTGCCTGAGTTTATGAGCGAGGATGAGGTCAAGAGATTTTTGGAGGCGATCGAAAACGCGGAGTTTAAAAGCAACGCCAACCGCAACAAGCTCATCATAAAAATCATTATTTTCACTGGTATCCGCGTGAGCGAGGCGCTAAATCTAAAGCGCAAAGACATAGCCGAGGACGGCGAGCTCTATGTCATAAGAATCCGCGGCAAAGGCAACAAATACCGCGTCGTCATGATCAAACGCCGCCTCATAGAAGCCCACCTAGACGCGATCGCGATAAACTATATAAATAAAGAAGGCTATCTTTTTATCAATAAAAAAGGCACGCGCCTAACGCAAGCCTACGTTAGCCGCATCGTCGAGCAAATCCTCTTTAAAGCCGGAATCCGCAAGGAAAAAAACGGCGCTCACATGCTGCGACATACCTTTGCCACGATGCTTTACAAAAAGCAAAAAGACCTAGTTTTAGTGCAAGAAGCACTCGGGCACGCCAGCTTAAACACCTCGCGAATTTACACGCATTTTGATAGCGAAAAGCTAAAGCTCGCTGCGCAGGTGGCTGAGGAGTTAAGCGGAGAATAGGCGCTAAATTTGAGCGGTTTTGCTAAATTTGATCCGGGCGGCTAACGGCACGCGAGCTTGCTAAATTTGAAATTTAGCTAAATTTGCGAGTCAATATGCTGTTTTCAAATTTGAGCAGTCTATACATAAGATAATTGCGTGGCTAAAATTTAAGGAATTTGATGCGAGAACAAAAACGGCCGCGCCGGAAAACGCGACCGTAAATTTGGGTTAAATTTTAGAGATCGTTATTTTTTCTTTATCGCTGCCGATTACGATCTCGTCGCCGCTTTCAAGCTCGTCTCGCAGGATCATATCGGCTAGCGGATCTTCGACCAGCTCATATAGCGCGCGGCGAAGCGGTCTGGCGCCGTAAACGATGTCAAAGCCCGCACCTGCGATAAATTTCTTGGCATCTTCGCTTAGGCTTGCTTTTATGCCGCGATTTTGCAGCGTTTTTTCGAGCTCTTTAAACATTATATCTACGATTTTGATAAGCCCGTCTTCATCAAGCGGGTTAAAGATTATCGTATCGTCGAGGCGGTTTAAAAACTCGGGTTTAAAGTAGTTTTTAAGCTCGTTTTTGACCGCTTGCTCGCGCTCCTCGCCTTTTAGATCCATGATAAAATTTGACGCGATATTTGACGTGAGGATGATGATCGTGTTTTTAAAATCGACCGTCACGCCCTTATTATCAGTCGCCCTTCCGTCATCTAGGATGCCTAGAAGCACGTTAAACACGTCTTTATGAGCCTTTTCGATCTCGTCAAAAAGTATGACGCTATACGGACGTCTGCGCACGGCTTCGGTTAGCTGTCCGCCCTCGTCGTAACCCACGTATCCAGGAGGCGCTCCGAGCAGGCGAGAGATGCTGTGCTTTTCCATGTACTCGCTCATATCAAAGCGTATGAGCGCGCGCTCGTCGTCAAATAAAAATTTAGCCAAAGCCTTCG
>CAURKE010000150.1:0-3354 GCA_963525055.1 uncultured Campylobacter sp.
TTGCGGCGGCGTTTTTCTCGCAAAGCGCGACTAGGCTTTGCACTATACTTAGTTCATGCATCAGATTTCCTTGATTGCGGACGTAGCGGATTTTATTTGCACGGACGCGTCTAAGGCGTAAATTTGATAAATTTTGCGAGCCCGCTCTCGTGACGTGCAGGCCCGAAAATCTAGCGCTTTTAAATTTGATCTACTCATCACCGCACCTAGCATATCCTGGGTAAAAGCTCGCCCTTCGGCGCTTCTAAAAAGCGCTTCGAGCCGTATGCGTTTTGCAGGATGACGCGGCCGTTTGCGACGCCTAAAATCTCGCCGATCAAAGCCGCGTTAGCGTCAAATTTACGTAAAATCTCAAGCGCGCGTGCTTCGTCTTTTTCATCTACGGCCAGCACGAAGGTACCCTCATTGGCTAGCTCGTAGGGCTCAAAGCCAAACAGCTCGCAAACGCCCGTTACTTCGTCGCTGACCTTGATATCCTCCTCGCGAACGAGGATGTCTAGGCCGCTAAATTTCGCCCATTCGTTTAGCACCGCCGAGAGACCGCCGCGCGTCGCGTCGCGCATACAAAGAGGCTTTACGCCGCCCTCTATCAGTGCCTTTACCGCGCCTACTAGCGCCTTGCAGTCGCTTTTTAGTTCGCTTTGCAGATCGAGCTCCTCGCGGCTAGCTAGCACCACGGCGCCGTGCCTGCCCACGTCGCCCGAGATCAGGATCTTAGCGCCCGCGCGCAGGCTTTTTAGCTCTACGCCCTCGCAGACGATCTCGCCGATACCGCTCGTGTTGATAAAAATTTTATCGCATTTGCCGCGCGGTACGACCTTAGTATCGCCGCAGACGATCCGCAGGCCGTTTTCGCGAGCGACGGCGGCTAGCGAGCCTAGTACGAGCTCTAGTTCGGCTATTTCCAGCCCCTCTTCGATTATTAACGCGCAGCTTAGGTACTTTGCCTCGGCGCCGACCATGGCTAGGTCGTTTATCGTGCCGCATGCCGCGATCTTACCGATGTCGCCGCCATTAAAAAATATCGGCGTAACCACGAAGCTATCGGTGCTAAAGGCAAGTTTGCCGTTAAATTTTGGCGCCGAATTTGCCGAGCATTTATCGCTCTCGTCCGCGCAAAGGTCGCTAAAATTTAGTATCGCGCTATCGTTGCTCTCGCGTAAAATTTCGTTATCAAATATCCTAAAAATCGTCTCGTTTATGAGCGAGTTCATCTCCTCGCCGCCGCCGCCGTGACTTAGCATTATCTTGCTCAAATTTGCCTCCTCTTAGCCCGCGCTTTTTACGTCGCCGTATTTGTAGTATGCCGCGCATGCGCCCTCGCTAGAGACCATGCACGAACCCACGGGAGTTTTTGGCGTACAGGCTTTAGCAAAAATTTTGCAGTCAAACGGCTTTGCTCGCCCGCGTAAAATTTCAGGGCAGATACAGGCCTTGCTCTCGCCTTTGCTTTGCACGCTACAGTCAAATTTGACTCTCGCGTCAAGCCCGGCGTACTCGGAGCGCAGCTTCATACCGCTTTGCGCGATCACGCCAAGACCGCGCCACGAGAAGTCGCACGGCTCGAAAAATTTAGCTACGAGTTCCTGCGCTTTTACGTTGCCATCGTGCGTGACGACTCTTGCGTATTCGTTATAGACCTCGTGCGTGCCCGCGTTTTGCTGGCGGACTAGGTTTAGGATGCCGTCCATCAGATCAAGCGGCTCAAATCCGCTAACCGCGATAGGCTTTTTGTACTCCGCCGCGATGCTCTCGTAGATGCCGTATCCCGTGATCACGCTCACGTGGCTAGGTCCCAAAAATGCGTCGATCTTGACGTCTTCGTCGTTTAGGATCGCTCGCACGGGTGCGGGGACCGTAACGTGATTTATATGGAAAAATAGATTTTTTAGCCCGAGCTCTAGCGTCTTTTGGACTAAATTTGCGCTCATCGGCGTCGTCGTCTCAAACCCGATCGCGAAAAATATCACGCTCTTTTCGGGATTTTCGCGCGCGATCTTGATACAGTCTAGCGGGCTATATAGCGCTCTGATGTCGCAACCTTCGCCGCGCAGCTTTTGCAGGCTGGTGTTTGAGCCCGGGACCCGCAGCATATCGGCTAGAGTGCACAGGATGGTGCCGGGCATCTGGGCTAGCTTGATCGCCTCGTCTATGCGGCTCCTTGGCATCACGCAGACGGGACAGCCGGGGCCGTGGACGAAATTTATATGCTCGCCGACTAGCTGCGGTAGGCCAAATTTCATGATCGAGTGCGTGTGTCCGCCGCAAATTTCCATGATATTTAGCGGTTTTACGCTCTCTTTTTTTATGAGTTTTGAAAGCGCCAAAATAAGCTCTTTATCGCGAAAATCATTGATTAGATTCACACTTTTTCCTTTGCGTTTGGCTCGTTTGCCGCCGCTTGCATGGCGCCTAGTCCCGCGTCGCCTTCGTCAGCGCCGATCTGGCCGTTTTGCATATCTTTGGCTATTTGGCGGTAGATTTCGATGCTTTCTAGGGCAAATTTCGTATCGATTTTTTCCATCGCGTAGCCGACGTGGATGAGCACGTATTCGCCAATAGCCACGGGCTCGGCGATGAGATCGAGGCTCACGCGGCGACTCACGCCTAGCGTCTCTACGGTAGCGACGTTATCTTCGTCGATCGCGACCACTTTTGACGGGATTGAGAGGCACATTATCTAAGCTCTTTTTTAAATTTTAAGAAATTTAGCCACTTCTCCATGCCCTCGCCCGTTTTTGCATCTAGCTCGATGACGCCCGCCTTCGGATTTAGTTTGCGAGCCTCTTTGACGACTTTTTTAACGTCAAATTCAAAATGCGGCAACAGCGAAGTTTTGGTTATCACGATGAGATCGGCGGCGCGAAACATCACGGGGTATTTAGCTACCTTGTCGTCGCCTTCAGGTACTGATAGCAACACGACGTTAAAGTGCGAGCCGACGTCGTAGCTAGCAGGACAGACGAGGTTGCCGACGTTTTCAACGAAAACTATATCAAGGCCCTCTAGCGGCAGATGGTGAAGCCCCTCGTGCACCATAAACGCATCCAGGTGACATGCCTGTCCGGTCGTGATTTGGTGGGCTTTGCCGCCTGCTTTTATTATGCGGTCAGCGTCTTGGTTGGTCTCTAGATCGCCTTCGACGACGCCGATTTTAAATTTACCGCTTTTTATCGTAGCTTCTAGTAGCGTGGTTTTGCCGCTGCCAGGGCTGCTCATGAGATTTACGCATAAAATCCCGTGCTCGTCCAAATGAGCGCGGTTGTGCGCGGCCTCTTCGTCGTTTTGGGATAAAATTTTCGTTATCACTTCTACAGTTTTGCTATCGTTTAGCGCCGGGTGCGCGTGGCCGTG
>CAURKE010000151.1:0-3332 GCA_963525055.1 uncultured Campylobacter sp.
TTCGTAAATTTGAGCTAGATTATAGCAGCTTAAACCAAATCCTTTTTCGCAGGCTCGCTCAAAAATCGCGGCGGCTTTGGCGTGTTCGCCGCTGCTTTGGTGGAGCGAGGCTAGGCTATCGCAGCCTCTTAGCTCGCCCGTGTCGCAGGCTTTTTGGTAAAATTTACCTGCTTTTTCGTCATCTTGCTTTACGCCTCTGCCGCTTTGGTATAAAAATCCAAGCCTTACGCATCCGCGCGCTTCGCCCGTTTCGCACGCTTTTTGCCAAATTTTTGCCGCCCTTTGCTCATCGCCCGCGTCGTAGGCGGTTTGAGCTTCGTCCGTCAAATTTGCGAGAGCGAAATTTAGCGCAAAAAGCAGTAGTAAGAGCTGTTTTATCATCGCGCTCCTTTATTAAATTTTACTAGCTTGATTTTTCTCAAATTTAACCTATTTTGCTTCTTTGTATGCCACAGTCCTGTTTGTATTGGACGGGTAGGTTGTCGCGTCTTGTGCTGCCTTGATAGCGCAACGATATACTAAAATCGCGCGACATTGGCGTTCTTTAAAATTATTTGGGTGCGGAGTAAATTTGGCGCGGTTGTGAAAACGGTTATGATCTTTTTCAAATTTTTCCTTAAATTTAGCGTGAGTCAAATTTGAGCGACAAAACCATGCCTAGCTAAATTTAACGCGCTCTTAAGGGCTAAAATAAATTTTGCGGCACAGTGTCGGCACGAAAAGGCGCCAATTTTATTTTGCTAGCATTTAGGTTTATAGCCGCCCGGCATAAAGCAAGAGTAGTCAAATTTGGACAAAAAACTGCTTAGTTGTAAAGGCCAAATTTGACCGATTTTGCGCCTTAAACGTTAAATCTAAAATGCATCACGTCGCCGTCTTGAACGACGTAGTCCTTGCCCTCTAGGCGCATTTTGCCCGCCTCTTTGGCCGGGTTTTCGCCGCCGCACGCGATGTAGTCTTCGTAGCCGATGACTTCGGCTCTGATGAAGCCCCGCTCAAAGTCGTTGTGGATGACGCTGGCGGCTTTTGGCGCTTTCCAGCCTTTTACGATCGTCCATGCGCGCACCTCGACGACGCCCGCGGTAAAGTAGCTGATCAAATTTAGCTTCGCAAATGCTGTTTTGATGATCTTTTCCAGGCCGCTTTCGTTCGTGCCTAGCGAGCTTAGAAACTCATGCGCCTCTTCGTCGCTAAGCCCCACTAGCTCCTCTTCGATCTTGGCGCAAAGCTTGATGACCTCGTGCCCCGAGCGCGCGGCAAACTCGCGAAGCGCCTGTACGTATTTATTATCCTCCGAGATGCCGTCCTCACCCACATTTGCGCCGTAGACGACCTCTTTTGCGCTGAGTAGTCTTAGCTCTTTGTTTAAATTTATAAACGCGTCGTCGTCCTTGCCTCCGAAACTGCTCGCGCTTTTGCCGTCATTTAGGTGAGCTAGCAGCGCATTTGCCGTCTCTAGCGCCTCTTTTGCGCCTTTTGCGTTTGCTTTAGCTTCGCGGGTTAGGCGCTCGATTTTTTTGTTTAGCTGCTCGATGTCGGCGAGGATGAGCTCAGTCTCTATGATCTCGACGTCTCTGACGGGATCGACGCCGCCCTCTACGTGCGTAATGTTTTCGTCCTCAAAGCAGCGCACGATGTGTAAAATCACTTCGGTTTCGCGGATATTTGAGAGAAATTTATTTCCTAGCCCTTCGCCTGCGCTTGCACCCTTTACGAGTCCTGCGATATCGACGAATTCGATCGTGGAGTATTGGATTTTGTTTGGATTTACGATTTTGGCTAGCTCGCCTAGGCGCTTATCGGGCACCGGTACGACGGCTTTATTAGGCTCGATCGTGCAGAACGGATAGTTGGCGCTCTCGGCGTTTTGCGCTTTCGTTAGCGCGTTAAACGTGGTTGATTTGCCGACGTTTGGTAGTCCTACGATACCTACTGCTAGTCCCATTACAGCTCCTTTGCCATAGCGCATAGATAATAAAGATTCATTCGCACGCCCGCTCCCGTCGCGCCTGCCTGGTTATATCCCCAAGCTTTTTCGGTGTATGCGGGGCCTGCGATATCTTGATGTATCCATTTATCTTTAAATTCGTCTTTTATAAATTTATCTAGGAAAAGCCCCGCCGTGATCGCGCCGCCGTAACGGCTAGATCCTGTGTTGCTGACGTCTGCGATCTGACTTTTGATTAACTCGCGCAGGTGAGGGTTAAACTCTAAAATCGTATTTAGCTCGCCGCTCTTTGCCGCTTTTGCTTTAAATTCCGCTTTTAGCTCCTCGTTGTTGCCCATTATACCGCTAGTGTATTCGCCAAGTCCGACCACGCAAGCGCCCGTTAGTGTCGCCATATCAATGAGGATATCGGGCTTAAAATCCTGCGCGTAGCTAAGGCAGTCTGCGAGCACCAAACGGCCCTCCGCGTCGGTGTTTCGCACTTCGATGCTAACGCCGCTGCGAGAGATCAGCACGTCGTCTGGTTTATAGGCGTTGCCGCCGATCATATTTTCCGTCGCGCCTAAAATAGCGTGAATTTCAAAAGGCAAATTTAGCTCGGCCGCGCCTTTAATTATACCCATCGCCGCAGCCGCGCCGCTTTTGTCGGCTTTCATCGTTAGCATATAATCAGCAGGCTTTAAGCTAAGCCCTCCGCTATCGTATGTTAGCCCCTTGCCGACGAAGATTACGCGTTTTTTTGCGTCTTTTGGCTTGTAGATAAGGTGGATGAGGCGAGGCGGATGGACGCTAGCTTTGTTTACGGCTAAAAATGCGTTCATCTTTTCTTTTTCGAGGAATTTTTCGTCGTAAATTTTGCAGCTTAAATTTGGATAGTTTTTGGCTAAATTTTGCGCCTCTTCGGCCATCTTTTGCGGAGTGTAGATTTCTGGTATTTCGTTTACGATATCTTTGGTGAAATTTGTCGCAGAAGCGATTATCTCGCCGTGAGTAAAGCCGTCATTTGCGTCGTTTTCGCGCACGACCTCGCCGCTAAATTCCTCGCTGCTAAAAATAATATCTTTTAGCGCGTATTTTTCTTTTTTTTCTTTGTATTTATTAAATTCGTAAGTGCCTAGCAAAAAGCCCTCGGTTAGAGCTTGAAAGCTCATTTTTTGGCAGCCTGCGACGTATGAGGCTAGCTTTAGGCTTTTGACGTTTAGCGATTTTACCGCGTTGTAGGCCTTTGCCGCAGCTATGCGAAGCTCGTCGTATCCAAGCTTACTAAGCGGAACGTAGATCCTGCCGCTTTCTAGCAAAAGCAAGACGCTCTCGCCTTTGTAGTTGGCAAATTTAAACGCCTTTTCGTCTTTTATAAATTTATGTTTTAGGTTTTTATCTACGA
>CAURKE010000152.1:0-3321 GCA_963525055.1 uncultured Campylobacter sp.
TCAAAAAATTTCTTTAAAAACACGAGCGTTTTTACCTTGTCCGCGCCCAGATCCTCGATGAAAACGCTGAAATATTTATATTCGGGCTCCTCGCGCGCTTCATCTTCCCGCGCGTAATCGTCTGCTAGCTCCTCGCCCGTTTTGCGGCTAACGAGTCTATATCCATCCTGAAAACTCTCAAACTCGCCTTCGTCAGGATAGAAAAACGGTAGCAAAATACGCTCCGAAACGATACGTTTGCGGATAAAATTTCGGATCAAATTTGGGATTTGTACGGCGAGGCCTTTGGGTTAAATTTGAGCGAATTTTAGCAGAGTTTTTAGTCTGCACAAAATTTACGTTCAAATTTGACGGATACGAAAGAAAGTAAATTTACGCTCAAATTCAACAAACTGCAAATTTGAGCGTAAAAACACAAGCGGAAGTATCGCGGAGCAGATTTGCTTGTTTTGAAGTAAAATTTGAGCGTGCGCTAGGCATATAGCCTGCGGAGCGAAAATTTTACGAGATCAAGCAAAGATGCCCGCGAGACGACGCGCTAAATTTTATAGCGACTGCAAAATTTTAGGTTTGCTAAACGCCTGTATCGGCCTAATCTCTCCTTTAAATTTCTCGACCTGCGCTAGCGCGGTGTGAGCCGAGTTGCTTTGCGCTAGGCTTGAAGTGCCTTTGTCGCGTGTTAGGACGTTTACGCAGCCGTGCTGGCATAGGCTCTTTTCGCCCCAATTTTCCGGGTCGTACCACGCGCCCTCGCAGATAGCTATGACGCTTTGCGGCACGACGTCGGTTACTAAAACGCCCGTTAAAATTTCGCCTCTATCGTTAAATACGCGCGCTATATCGCCCGTAGCTAGACCGCGTTCTTTGGCGTCTTTCGGGTTGATTAGCATCGGTTCGCGTCCGCTGACTTCGGCGAAATTTCTGATAATAGAGTTGTTTAACTGGCTGTGCAGGCGGTAGCGAGAGTGCGGGCTGACGATATGCAGCGGATGCTTCTTGCTCGCGTTGCCTAGCCATTCAAAAGGCTCGATCCACGCAGGGTGCGCAGGGCAGTCGGCGTAGTTCATCTTCGCTATCGTCGGCGAGTATAGCTCGATTTTACCCGACGGAGTTCCTAGACGGTTTTTAGCGGGGTTTTCGCGGAAGGCGGCTAGGCGAGTGTAGAGCGCGTTGCTCTCGTCGTCTTTTTCAAATCTCACGAATCCTTTTTCGTAAAATTCCTCAAAGCTAGGCATGCTTAAATTTAGCCCCTTGGCCTGCTCGGCCGCGTCGGCGTAAAATTCCTTCATCCAGCCGAGCTCGTCCTTGCCCTCGCTAAACGCCTCGCCGTAGCCCCAGCGTTTGCAAATTTGCTCGCAGATCCAAAAGTCGCTCTTGCTCTCGCCCATCGGCGCGATGACGGGTTTATAGGCTACGATATATTCGCCGCTGTCGCCGGTTTGGTTTATATCGTTACGCTCCACTTCGATAGCTACGGGTAGTACGATGTCGCTAAATTTCGCCGTGCTGGTCCAATAAGGCTCGGCGGTGATGACGGTTTCGAATTTTCTCCACTGCTTGACGGCGTTGTTTACGTCTTGATGGCGCGTAAACATCGAGCCTGAGGCCATATACGCCACTCTCATGCGAGGTAGTTTAATCTTGGTGCCGTCGTAGTCGATCTCTTTGCCGGGATACTCTAAGGCCTCGATGCTACGAGAGGACGGAATGGTGACGTTTTTAGCGTCTTTCCAAGGGGCCTTGCCTAAATTTTCGTATTTTTCGCTAATGCGCGTGCTGATGCCTTTTAGCGTCGGTGAAATTTTATTCGTCATACCGCCCGAGTCGTATCCTAGGCTAAACTCAAAGCCAAGGCCTTCTTTACCGATATAGCCTAGCATCGCGTTAAGAGCTATAAGCGCCCAGAAAGGCTGCTCGCCGTGGTCGGCTCTTTGAAGCGCGCGGCCTATAAGCACGGTCGTAGGCTCTTTTGCCAAAGCCTCGGCGAAGCTTTTTATCTTATCCGCCGCTACGCCGCAAATTTTGCTCGCCCACTCCGCGTCTTTTACGACTTTGTCGGTCTCGCCCATAAAGTAGTCTTTAAATTTATTAAATCCGACGGTGTATTTTTTGATAAATTCCTCGTCGTAGAGCTTGTTCGTAAACAGATGGTGGCACATGCCGATAATTAACGCCGCGTCGGTATTAGGGCGTACGATGATATTCTCGGAGCCGAAGTAGCGCGCCGTATCGTTTACCATCGCGTTTACGCTATATGTTTTAATGCCCGATTTTTTAAGCTCTTTTATACCTACGTAGCCCTCGTGAGTAGGAGGCACGGATGAAATTTGATTTGTTACGATAGGATCGGTCGCCCAAAATACGACGTTTTTAGCGTTTTTAACTATCGCCGCCCACTTAGTCGGCGTATCGTAAACCGCGCTTGAGCCTAGCACGTGAGGCATGATAACCAGACCCGCCCCCGTCGAATAATCGCCGCTTTCCTCCACGTAGCCGCCTAAAATTTTAAGCATCCTGTGAGCGACCGTACGCCCCCAGCTGACCTTGCCGCTGCCGCCCCACCAGTAGCACTCACCGTAGATCGCTTCGCTGCCGTATTTCTCGTGGGCTTCTTTTAACGCCTTGGCGGCAAGATCAAGCGCGACGTCCCAACTAACGCGCACGAATTCCTCTTTGCCTCGCAGTTCGGATTTAGCCGCGCCCTTGGCTTTTAGATAGCTTTTGCGCACCATCGGATAGAGTACGCGGTTTTCGTTCTGCACGGAATCAGGCAGGCTGTAATTCATCGTATTAGGAAATTTATCGCCCTCGAAATCGCTAACGGAAACTATCTGATTTGAGTTGGTATTTGCCCAAAAAAGCCCGAATCTGTTCGCGCCGAATACCTTTTTGTTATCGAAAATCGTCTGCGTAACGCCTTCTATCCTGCTAGCCTGCGCAGCCGTAGCCGCCAATGCCGAAAATTTGATGAAATCTCGTCTTTTCATCGGTTTCTCCCTTATTTTAATTCTCGCAGGAGCAAGCCCCCGCGCCTTGCGCTTGCAGTCGCGAAGTCGCAGACCCAAGCAAAGCCAAATCGCCGATATTTGCGGCACCGGCGCGATTTGGCGACTCGTTTTCCGTTATTTACTTTTAAAACTATATTTTATTAGCGGCGCTCGCTTTTTGCAACGCGGCTCTTTAGCGAGCAAGACGCCGCAAATTAAATTTGCCGCCGCAAAACATAAAATCCAAATTTAAAGAACAAGCGTCGCTAAATTTTACGCTTCAAGCGACGAGCAAATTTGATCTGGGCGCTAGGCGCGCCAAAGCCCTATTCTA
>CAURKE010000153.1:0-3302 GCA_963525055.1 uncultured Campylobacter sp.
TTAAAACCGAAGAAATTTTAGCGACCTCTTCTAGCATCGTTTTGTTTCTGATACCAACCAGGATGCCTACTTTTATCAGCTTTTTGTAGATGAAATTTATCAGCTTTTTGTCAAATTCTTTAAAATAAACCGTGTCGGCGTTCTGAGAGACCGTGGCTAAAATTTTAGTCAAATTTTTATTTGCATTTACCGAAACGTTAGGCAAAGGCGTAGGTTTTGCGCGCCTAACGTCGTAAAATTTAACTAGATAGCTTTGCTTGATGCTCTCAACTCTATCTACGTAAAATTTATCGTTATCAAAGATATTTAGCTTGTCTTCTGTGATTTGTCTAGGTTGGCTCTCGCCTACCACCTTGCATTCGGTTTTGATTTCTATGATATCAAAATCTATAAATTTGCTATCGACGCCGAAGCTTTTTACTAAATTTAATATCTCGCCGTACGGATTGGCGGTCTCGACCTCCATCTCGGCTAGGAAGTTTTGCTGCGCGTTTTGGTTTTCTGGCACGTGATACTCTTGCGTTATTTTTATTTTCACGAGATTATCTCTAAAATTTCATTAAAAAGACGTTATGCGAGATTTTTACGCCCGCTTTTACGTATTTTAAAACAAATTTTGTCTATTATTACGCCAATTTTAAATAGGAAATTTTATGCTTATAAAAGGCTTTTTTTCAAACAGCATCGGTATCATGGTTTCGCGAGTTTTAGGGCTCGTGCGCGACCTACTCACAGCTTCGACTTTAGGTGCGGGCATTTACAGCGATATATTTTTCATCGCGTTTAAGATACCAAATTTACTGCGCCGTATCTTTGGCGAAGGCGCTTTTGCCAACGCTTTTTTACCAAATTTTACAAAATCAAACAAAAAATCGCTCTTTAGCGCCGAGATTTTTCTTAAATTTCTAGCCTTTATCGGCATTCTCACGCTTTTGGTAAATTTATTCGCCCCGTTTTTTACCTCCGTTATAGCCACTGGTCTAGCGCCCAGCGACATAAACGAAGCCGTCCCGCTCGTAAAAATCAACTTCTACTACCTAGCGCTTATCTTTGCCGTTACATTTTTAGCCTCGCTTTTGCAGTATCGCGGGCACTTCGCGACGACGGCGTTTTCGACCGCTTTGCTAAATTTAGCCATGATCGGCTCTTTAGTTTTAGCTCGCGGACAGGAGCCTAAAGTCGTGGCTTATTATTTGAGTTTCGGCGTCGTAGTAGGCGGCATTTTGCAGCTCATAGCGCACCTTATCGCGCTTAAATTTAACGGCGTCTCAAAGCTCTTTTTCGGCGGCTTAGTTAAATTTGCTCGCGGCAAAAGAGCCGATACGAAAGGATTTTTTAGCAACTTTTTTCACGGTCTAGTGGGATCGTCCGCGATGCAGCTAAGCTCGTTTATGGATACGTGGCTGGCGTCGTTTTTGGCGGCTGGATCGATCAGCTATCTTTTCTATGCCAACCGCATTTTTCAGCTGCCTTTAGCGATATTTGCGATCGCGCTTTCGACGGCGCTTTTTCCCAAAATCACGCGCCAGATCAAGGCAGGGAGCGAAGCCGAAGCTCTAAAATGGATGCGGAAAAGCTTTGAAATTTTATATTTTCTGCTCTTTGCGGCGGCTATCGGCGGCATCGTTTTGGCCCAGCCTATCATCAAGCTGCTTTTTGAGCGCGGAAGCTTCACGCAGGCCGATACGGCGGCGACCGCAAGCGTTTTGGCCGCCTATATGATCGGGCTTTTGCCGTTTGGGCTTGCTAAACTTTTTTCGCTTTGGCTTTATGCGCATTTACAGCAAAAGTTAGCCTCCAAAATCGCCGTTATCACGCTCGTTTTTAACCTTGTTTTGGCAGTCGTCTTAATGCAAGCCTACGGTGCGTTCGGACTGGCGCTTGCTGGCTCGCTGGGCGGGTTTTTGACGCTAGCTTTAAACGTCAAATTTTTTGGGATAAGGAAATTTTTAGCTATAATTGAGCCTAAAAAACTAACGCTTTTAAGCGCGGTTTTGGCTTTGGAGGCGGTGATTTTGATATTTTTAAGGAAATTTTTAGATGCAAATTTTTGATAGCGTAAAAAGAAAAAAAGTAGAATTTGAGTCCGTAAAAAGCGACTTTGTGCGCATTTACGTCTGCGGGCCGACGGTTTATGACGATGCGCATTTGGGTCACGCTAAAAGCGCGATTAGCTTTGATCTACTTAGGCGCACGTTAAGCGAGCTTGGCTACAAGGTCAAATTCGTGCGAAACTACACCGATATAGACGATAAAATTTTAAAGAAAATGAGCGAGAGCGGCGAGAGTTTAGAAGCGATCACGAATAGATACATCGCAAGCTACGAGCGCGATATGGACGCGCTTAACGTACTTGAGCCAGACGTCAAACCAAAGGCGACGCAGACGCTAAAAGAGATGATAGAGTACATCGAAATTTTGCTAAAAAACGGCTTTGCTTACGAGATAAAAGGCGACGGCATATACTTTGACACCGCAAAAGACGCGGAGTATCTAAGCCTGAGTGGTAAATTTGACACCGAGGCAAACGTCGCTCGCGTGGCTAGTAGCGACGAAAAAAAGGACGAAAAAGACTTTGTGCTGTGGAAATTTGACGAGAAATGGTACGAAAGCCCGTTTGGCCGCGGTCGCCCAGGCTGGCACACCGAGTGTGTCGCGATGATAAAAAAACACCTATCTAGCGGCGAAAAATTTGAGATCGATATCCACGCGGGCGGGCTTGATCTGCTATTTCCTCATCACGAAAATGAGGCCGCACAGTGCCGCTGCGCCGAGCGCAAGAGCCTGGCTAAATACTGGCTACACAACGGCTTTATCCAAGTAAATAACGAAAAAATGAGCAAGAGCCTAGGAAATAGCTTTTTCGTTAAAGACGCGCTGAAGCGAAATTTAGGCGAGGCGGTGAGATTTTATCTGATTTCCAGCCACTACAGAGCAAATTTTAACTTTAGTGAAGATGATCTAAATGCGGCAAAAAAGCGCCTAGATAAAATTTACCGTCTAAAAAAACGAGTTTTGGGCGCGGCGGCAAATTTGAGCGCAAACGAGAAATTTAAGAGCGAATTTATGTCCGCGATGGGAGACGATCTAAACACCTCAAAAGCCCTTGCGAGCGTAGACGAGTTTGTCCGCGGCGCAAACGATGAGCTAGACGCAAAGCCGAAAGATAAAGCCAAAAAAGGCGAAATCGCGGCAAATTTGGAGCTAATAGCGCGAGTGCTAGGCATCTTGCAAGTAGATGTGTTTGAGTATTTTCAGTTTGGCGTGAGCGACGAAAAACGAGCATATATCGAGGATCTGAT
>CAURKE010000154.1:0-3290 GCA_963525055.1 uncultured Campylobacter sp.
TTTATTAGCATAATTTACGATTAAATTTAGTAAAATCGGCAGAAATATTCCAGACGGATTGTGTGTAGTTTAAATAGTTTGCGGCGGATACGACGGGAGCGGACCGGTCGTCCGTGACCCGAGTATCCTAGCCGAAAACTATTTAAAATCCAGCCGAGCCGGGGAATTAAAAAAGGATAAAAATGAAAGAATTTATGAGTTACGCATCCTCTCTTGAAATTTTACGCTCTACGCTGGCTCCTTGGGACCGCGTAGAAAAGGTCACTCTTACGCAAGCGCTTGATCGTCGTATCGCCGTGGATATCGCGGCGCAGGACAACTACCCGGAGCGTCCCGTCTCCGCGATGGACGGCTACGCGTTTGCGTGGCAAGAGAACCTAAGCGAGCTTGAGCTCATCACCGACCTACCCGCAGGTAGCGATAAAGGCCTAAAGGTCGAGGGCGTAAAATGCGTCAAAACATTCACCGGCTCGCTGATGAGCGAAGGTACCGACACGCTAATCCCGGTCGAAAACGTCGAGGTCGTAGGCGGCAAGGTCGTGATCAAAAAGCCCGTGCCGAGGGGCTTTGCCGTGCGCGAGGTCGGCGAAAGCTACAAAAAAGGCGAAATCCTAATCAAAAAAGGCGCGACGATAGGCTATGCCGAGACTGCGCTGCTAGCCGAGCTTGGGATCTTTAACGTTAGCGTATTCGTGCGGCCGCGCGTTGCGGTGCTAGCGACGGGAAGCGAGATAAAAGACCTCGGAGAGCCGCTAGAAAACGCCGCGCAAATCCACAGCTCAAATCACGTAGGCATAGCGGCCATGGTGCGCAAAATGGGCGGCGAACCCGTACTGTGCGAGATAGTGCGCGACCGCGCCGAACTCGTAAAAGACGCCATCGTCCGCGCGCTAAAATCAGCCGACGTACTTGTCACCACGGGCGGCATCAGCATGGGCGACTACGACTTCGTCAAGGGCGCTCTGGGCGAAAATTTCGACATCATAATAGACGGCGCCGCGATCAAACCGGGCCGCCACATCAAGGTCGCAAAAGCGGGCGAAAAATACATTTTTGCGCTGCCGGGCTTTCCGTACTCGGCGATGGTGATGTGCGTGCTCTACGTGCGCGTGCTGCTAAATGCGTGGTTTGGCGCTAGCGAGCCTAAAATCACGGCCATCATGGACGAGGACTACAAAAAGCGCTCGCCGTTTTTGGAGTTTACGGCGGTAAATTTAGTAAATCGCGACGGTAAAATTTACGTAAATTTAGACGGCAAGAAACTCGGCAGCTCGGCGATCGTAAACAATCTAACAAACGACGCCGCGCTTTTAATTATTCCAAAAGAGACCAAATTTATCGCAAAGGGCGAGATAGTCGAAGTGCTGAAAATGGTTTAAATTTGGGTTTAGTCGTCTGCGGTTGAAGGTAAATTTGTAAGGACTTAACGGGCTTATGTTGATCGCAGGCGCATAACGCCGAGCAAATGCGACTCGACGATTAAATTTATACACCGCAAAATTAGTTTTTGAGCGGTAAATTTTCAAAATTTAGGCGAAATTTTACCGCTTCGTCTGCTCTTTTGAGATTTTGTGCGACACCACAGACACTGTTTGGTTCGTGCTATCTTATGATTACGCGTTGCAAAGCTTGGATGAGGCGAAATTCACTACATAAATTTAAAAAAGATAGCCCAAGTACCCGGCCGATGACGTAAAAAGAGCCGCTGTTAGCATGTTTTGAAACGAGTGTTTGCCGTTTTTATTTTCGGTCAGAAACGAACGCTGCCTTGCAGGTATCCTCACAGAGGACATAGACGCAGACAAGATCGCATTCGGCACACGAAAACATCTTGATCATAGCGCAAAATTTTGACGATTTTTCGCTATATTCTTTGCCGCGCTTATGGACAAAAAACGTAACGAAATATCCGCTTTCTTGCCTCTTATGACGTTAAATTTACCCGGCCGGCATAAATTTGTAAGAATTTAAAAATTGATGATTTTCGCTTAAAATAAAAATATCTAACCGTCGCGTTTTTCAAATTTATACGCGATTTAGCCGCTTCTTGTTGCTATAATTTGACGGCCTTCAAAACTCCTCAAAGATACCTTTTGAATTTTAAGCGGGAAATAAGTGCTTTTTGAAGTGCGATTGGACCCAAAAATCGCGATACAAGATTAAGCTACACGCCTTTTTGTTTGACGAACTCAAAATTTTAGGGAGTTGTTCGTAGAGCTTAAATTTCGTAAAAGCGTTAAATTTGCGTGCGCGAGGCCAAAACAGGGCGCGCAAAAACACTTATTTCGAAATGCAAAAATACCCTCAAATTTTAAATTTAAGCAAGATAAATTTAGCTCTTGAGCCAAGAACTACTTTATCTCCAAGCTTCCCTCTTCGATCGAGCGCAAAATATCTCGCGCAAGCCCGTCATTTGGACGAAATTTTAAAAACTCTTTCAGATGAGTTTTGGCGCAAATTTGATCTTTTTGCATCAGACAAACCATCGCTAGTCCCATCTGCGCGCGCTTTTGGCCAAGTTTTAAAGCTGTCTCAAACTCACCTTTAGCCTCGTCCATACGCCCGCTATTTCCTAAAAAATCTCCAAATTCGGCATGCAGTTCGCCGTTATTTGGATGTTGCGCTAGTAGATTTTTATATGCCTCGTCCGCCTTTTGCGCAGCTCCCGCTACGTCAAAGTTGTGCTCCATCACAAAAATCCTAGCTAACAAAACCTCAAAATAATGCCGCCATTCATTGTCAAAATTTGCGGTAAATCCCTGTTCTTTTAAAAATGCAAAGACGTTTTCAAGTGTTTTTAAATCACCGAACGCACGCTCTTTGTCGCTTGAAGAGTCAAATTTTAAAGGATACTGACGCGCATGCTTCCAAAGCTCGTCCGTCGAGCGAAATATACCGCCGATGTCGATAGTTTGTCTACCGTTTTCATCCTTTTTTAGCATCGCCTCATGATCGTAGGGTTTGTAGGGCGCCGCATTTAAAACGCACAGAAATAGCGCAATCGCACAAAAAATTCTAGCAAGCATTCGGTTTCCTTTTGAATAAAATTTGAAGTTGATTTTAGCTTAAGAGAGCTTAAATAAAGCGTCACATAGGGCAGATACCGCGCGAAATTTAGCGTTCAAATTTTACAGTACGTCATATCGTCGCTAGATAGCGATGCAAAAATGATTAAATTTAACCTTGCGCCTTTAAATTTTCCGCTAGCGATTTTACGGCCTTATCATCCTCGCCGCCTCACTCAAACACCCTATAATGCGCCTCGTCGGCAAACTCCAGCATCTCCTTGT
>CAURKE010000155.1:0-3287 GCA_963525055.1 uncultured Campylobacter sp.
TTCTTTGCTCTATCGGCCTAGCGTTCGCGCTTTATGCGACCGTGCTTCTTTACTCTGCGACCTTTGCGGAGATAAAAGACGGCGAGGCTGCGATGCTATGGACCGGCATAATGGCAAACGCTAAAAATTTAAGCCCCGACGTAGCTAAGCTAATCTTCGTCTTTGCGCTTATCGGATTTGGCACGAAAGCCGGCCTTGCTCCTACGCACACCTGGCTTCCCGACGTTCACGCCCAAGGCCCGGCGCCGATTTCGGCTCTGCTTTCTGGCGTTTTGCTAAAGTGCGCGATGTTAGCTTTATTTAGATACTACGCTATCGCGGCTCAAGCTACGGGTATGGAGTTCGTCCAAAGCGTGATGATAGTTTCCGGTCTTATTACGCTATTTGTGGGCGGAATTTTCTTAATCAGGCAACACGACGTAAAAAGGATGTTTGCCTACCACTCTATCGTGCATATGGGCGTTATAGCCTTTGCTCTTGGCGTGGGCGGACCTTTCGGGCTATTTGCGGCGATTTTCCACTGCCTAGCTCACAGCTTTACCAAGGCTCTCGCGTTTTGCTCAACGGGCAATATCGCTAGAATTTACGGACACAAAGATATGAGTAAAATGGGCGGTATGATAAAGATAGCTCCCGTAACTACGATGATGTTTGGCGCAGCGGTTTGCTCGCTGGTAGGCGTGCCTGCGTTTGCGATATTCGTTAGCGAATTTAACGTCTTCGTCGGTGCCGTAAATAGCGGTCAATACTTTAGCGTCGCTTTATTTGCGATAGCTCTTGCCATCATCTTTATCGCGGACTTCTCGCACTTTAACTTAGCAAGCTTCGGCGAACCTAAAGGTGCGGTCGTTCACAATAAAGAGATGAGTATATTAGAAAATTTACCGCTTATCCTGCTTTGCGCTTTGATTATAATCTTTGGCGTTTGGCACGTGGATAACTTTTATACGCTGGTTGAAAACGGCGTTAAGATAATAACTGGAGAACTATTATGAGAGGCGATAAATTCGTTGAAATTTTAAAAACAAAGGTAAAGGTTCTAGAAGTAACCCGCCAAGCCGACGATCAAATCACCGTCCTAGTGGACAGAAACGACCTTCCGCTTGCGGTTAAGACCCTTTACTACGATATCGGCGGTTTCATCTCTACGATGATACCTAGCGACGAGAGGACTATAAACGGCTGTTTTGCGCTTTACTACGCTTTGTCTATGGAGGGCGGCAAGATGACGGAAGAAGACGACTTCGCCGCCGAGGATAAGTGCTTTATCACCGTTAAAACGCTAATTCCCGGCGTCGATCCGACTTTTCCGTCCGTTACGCCGCTAGTGCCTGCTTGCGTTTGGTACGAAAGAGAAGCCTACGATATGTTCGGCCTAGTAGCCGAGGGCTTGCCCGATAAGCGTAGATTGGTGCTAAGCGACGATTGGCCGGACGGCCTTTATCCGCTTAGAAAAGACGCGATGGACTACCGCTATAGACCAGATCCAGTCGCTCACCAAGATGAGCCCGACACCGAGTTTTTATTTCCAAAAGGCGATAGCGTCATCGACGTGCCGCTTGGGCCTTTGCACGTAACTAGCGACGAGCCGGGACACTTTAGGTTATTTTGCGACGGCGACGAGATCATAGACGCGGACTACCGCCTCTTTTATCAGCACCGCGGTATGGAAAAGCTAGCCGAAAACAGAATGAATTACGATCAGATGGGCTATCTTGCAGAGCGCGTCTGCGGAATTTGCGGTTACGCCCACGCGATTGCGTGTATAGAAGCGGCCGAAAAAGCTATAAAGCTAGAAATCCCGCTAAGAGCGCAGGCTATCCGCGTGATTTGTCTTGAGATCGAGCGCCTCCACAGCCATCTTTTAAATATCGGTCTAGCCTGCGAGGTAACGGGTAACTACAACGCTTTTATGCATATTTTTAGGGTGCGCGAGTACTCTATGGAGCTAGCCCAGCTAGTAACGGGCGGCCGCAAAACCTACGGCAACGTCATCATGGGCGGACTTCGCCGCGATATGACCGATAACGAGATAAAAAAGGGCATCGAGATGATAAACAAGCTCGACGTTCAAATTTCTGAAATTTGGGACGCGGTTATGGACGATAAACGCCAAATCGCGCGCTGGAAAGGCGTAGGCGTGCTAGATAAGCAAGTAGCAAGAGACTTTAGCCCCGTGGGGCCTAATATGCGAGGCTCGGGCCTAAAGCGCGACAACCGCTACGACCACCCTTACGATTTCTTTAAAAATATCGAATTTAAAGTCTACGTAGAGCACGGCGGAGACGTATTTAGCCGCGAAGTCGTGAGATATAACGAGCTAAAAGAGTCCATACATATCATCAGGCAGTGTTTGGAGCTAATGCCTCAAACGCCGATATCAATCGACCCAAAAACGATGATAAAGCCTGAAAATTTTGCCCTCGGACACGTAGAAGCTCCTCGCGGCGAAAACGTCCACTGGATCATGCAAGGTAGCGCGCAAAAGGTTTTCCGCTGGAGATGCCGCGCGGCTACTTATAACAACTGGCCTAGCCTTCGCTATCAGTTCCGCGGAAATAATATTTCAGACGCGGCGCTTATCGTTTGCTCGCTAGATCCGTGCTACTCCTGCACCGACCGCGTTACCGTAGTGGACGTAAATACCAAAAAGAGCAAAATTTTAACCGAAAAAGACCTTAAGAAATTTTGCCAAACGGGCAAAATTAGCAAAAAGGATTTAAGATGATGAAGTTATTTGACGTAACCGAAAAATACGGAAAGGCGACCTATGCCTATCCGTTTGAGCCTTATAAGGTACCCGAAAATTTCCGCGGGCAGCCGTTTTACACCTACGAGCTTTGTATAGGCTGCGCGGCGTGCGGCGTAGCGTGCCCTAGCAACGCCATAGAGCTAAAGATGAACGAAAAGCAAGACAAGCTCGTATGGCAGTTTGACTGCGGACGATGCATATTTTGCGGACGCTGCGACGAGGTTTGTCCAACCGGCGGCGTGCGCCTAAGCCAGGGTTTCGAGCTAGCGGTTAAATTTGACAAAAGCGCGCTAATCCAGCGCGGCGAGCTAGAGATGCAAAAGTGCAAATGCTGCGGCAAGCCGTATACGCCGGTTCGCCTCATCAACTATACTTTTTCAAAGCTTAGCACGGCAAATTTGCTCCCGGGCAGACTAGAAGAGGCTAAAGACTATCTATATATCTGCCCAGAGTGCAAAAAAGCCCAAGCCGTAGAGCGCATAACTAAAGACGTAGAGGAGGGGATAAAATGAGCCTTTATCAAGTTCCCGAAAAC
>CAURKE010000156.1:0-3245 GCA_963525055.1 uncultured Campylobacter sp.
TAATGAAACTAATAGGCAAGCTAAAATTTAGAGCTAGCTACGGACAAAACGCCCTCGCGCACAGCCTCGAGGTAGCTCATCTTGCCGGCATCATCGCGGCTGAAACGGGCGGGGATGAAAAGCTAGCCAAAAGAGCGGGCTTGCTGCACGATATCGGCAAGGCCTTGACGCATGAATTTGAGGGTAGCCACGTCGATTTGGGCGCTGAAATCTGCAAACGCTACAAAGAACATCCTGTCGTCATAAACGCCATCTACGCCCACCACGGACACGAGGAGGCTACTAGCGTAGAAAGCGCCGCCGTTTGCGCTGCGGACGCTCTAAGTGCGGCTCGCCCCGGAGCGCGCAGAGAGGTGCTTGAAAGCTTCCTAAAACGCGTCGAAGAGATAGAAAACATCGCAAAAAGCAAAGAGGGCATCAAGCAAGCATACGCGATAAACGCCGGCCGCGAGATCCGCGTCATCGCAAACGCCAAGCTCATAAACGACGACGAAGCGGTGCTTGTTGCTAAAGAGATCGCCGCAGAGATCGAGAGTAAGGTGCAGTATCCGGGCGAGATCAAAGTAAATGTGATCCGCGAAACCAGAGCCATAGAAATGGCAAAATAGGTCAAATTTAGGTAGAAAATGAGAAAAATTTTACTAGCGATTTTTTGTGTTTTAGCGCTCGGTGCAAATGACGAACTCGTGCTAAACGCGTCAAATTCTTTTACGACGACGATGCGTAAAAACGCAGACGCGCCGGTTAAGGCTTTGCTTCAAAACGCAAAAGCGGTCGTCATTTTTCCAAGCATTACTAAAGTCGGCTTCGTGCTGGGCGGTATGCACGGCAAAGGCGTGATGCTCGTGGGAAATCCGTACGCGCCCAGCGAAATGATGGTTGTGGATATAAGCGGCGGTAGTATCGGACTGCAGGTGGGTTACGAAAATAGCTCGCTCGTGCTTTTTATCCTAAAAGATAGCTTAGTGGCCGACATAAAAGACGCCAAAATCACAATAAACGCCGACGCATCGTTTGCATTTGCCGATACGGGCAAATTTTACGGCAGAGTGAGCGATTTTAGCTTCACCAGCGATATCTACGCATATACGGACAATGACGGTTTTTTCGCGGGGGCGAGCTTTGGCGGAGCGGTGCTGGCTAAAACTAGCGACGCGCCTCTAAGGATGGATAGCTACGGATACAACGCGCTAATGGGCGCCATCTCAAAATACTAAAGGCCGAATTTGCAAGAGATGCTAACCTCGCTATCGACCTACGGGTACGTGATAGTGTTTTTATATTCGCTTGGAGGCGGTATGGTTGCTATCATAGCAGCCGGCGTGCTGGCTCATCTGGGCAAGATGGACATAACCGTGAGTATCGTGCTGGCGGCCGCCGCCAATGCTATCGGCGATACTTTGCTTTTTTACGTCAGCAGGTATAACCGCGCGGCCGTGATGCCGTATCTGGCTAAGCATAAACGCAAGCTTGCCTTCTCTCAAATTTTATTTAAGCAGCACGGAAATAAAATAATATTTTTCAAAAAATTTATCTACGGACTAAAGACTCTCATCCCGCTTGCTATCGGGCTTACGAAGTATTCGTTTGCTAAATTTAGCATCATAAACGTTATTAGCGCGGTAGCTTGGGCGATTTTGCTCGGGCTAGGTAGCTTTTGGGCGGGCGAGGCGTTTGAGCGGGCGTGGGATTTTATGGGCGAAAACGGCTGGCTGATGCCGGTTGCGATGTTTTCGCTACTGGCGCTCATCTGGGTATATCTACAACAAGCGACTAAAAAGAAAGGAAGGTCGGAATGAAAAAGTTACTCATTGTATTGGTGATTATAGCCGGCGTGGTTTTTGGCGGGCTAAAATTTAATGCAAACAAGGTAGAGGAAAAGTATAACGAGGCTTTGAACTTAATCAAAGCAAACGGTATGGAGGTCAAAAACAGCGTATTTGAGGGCGGTCTGCTAAAATCGCACGCAAACTACGACGTGGTTTTGTCTAAAAACTACATAAACGAGCTTGTCTCTCTTGGCGAAGATTACGGTGCGCCCGAGGATCTAGCTATAAAAATCGACATGAATATCTCGCATGGATTTGATAGCCTGTTAGGTAAATTTGAGCTTGCGGGCGATGCCGAGTTTTTAAATGACCCGTATAAAAATTTCATCAAAGAGATATTTGATACGACGAGACCTATCAAATTTCACGCGGACGGCGCTTCGGGTGGAGATAAAAAATTCGTCTTTGAGCTAGTCGGAGTGCAAAAAGAACAAGACGGCAATAAGCTAAATCTCGCCAAATCGTTTTTAAATTTTGACATAAACGGCGAAAAGAAAATAGCCGGAGTCTCTTTCGTAAACGATTTTATCGATTTTGCTAGCAAACAAGGCGTCGCTATAAAGATAAAAAATATCGACTACGACGTGAAATATGAAACTCCGATCGAGCCGAAAATGATCTCTAAAGCGCTCGTAAATAGCACTTATAAATTTGAGCTTGGCGGTATAGACGTGATTTCGGGTGCCGAGGCTTTGCAGATCGGAAAGATAGCGAGCGACTCAAAACTAACCGTGCTAAGCGATACTCTAACGCAGGATGATACGAGCACGATAGAGAAGATAAAATATGCAAAATATGAATTTAAAGACTTTTTGATCAAAACGAAATTTGCAAATTTAGATAAAGCCGCGTTTGAAGATATTATGAACGCTAAGGGGGAGCCTGAAGCTCAGCTTGCGGCGATAATGCAAGCGCTTGATAAATTTATAAAAAGAGCGCCGAAGCTTACCTTTGAAAATTTCAATTTTAAAAATGCGGCAGGCAAGAGTTATGTCTCAAATTTTGAGATTTCTATAGATCCGGACGGCATAGATATTCAAAATCTGCTCGAAAATATCCCGACCGCTATAAATTTTAGCGGTAAAATCGAGCTTGATACGACGCCTGGCGGGTTTGTATTTGGTAGTGGTGAGAAAAAAGAGGGGATAGATGCTATGCTCGTAAACGGCGGACTATTTAAAGAAAACGGCGGCAAATACGTAACTATTTTTAAATATAATAAAAGAACGCAAGATTTGATCTTTAACGAAAATTTATCTCTAAAATCTCTTTTTCAATAAAATTTAGCATGCTTAGACAAATTTTTATGTTTGTTTAAGCATGTTTTCTATATACTTCACTTCCCGCTTCACAGAAAGCGAGTTTTTTAATTTAACACTGTTAAACTAATTAGTCAATCTTTGAAATCTAAACAAG
>CAURKE010000157.1:0-3234 GCA_963525055.1 uncultured Campylobacter sp.
GCGCGGAGTGCGGCCGATCGGGCTTTGATCGAGGTAGATCACTTTGTCTAGATTTTCTAGTCCGCTCAAATTTACCCCCGCGACTTTTTTTACCTTTTTGGCGCGGTTTAGCTGCTCCTGGGCCTCTGGCAGCAAGGTTTGCAGCACGAGCGAGCTTTTACCAGAGCCCGAAACTCCCGTGATACCGACTAAATTTCGCAGAGGAAAACGCGCGCTTAAATTTGATATGTTGTTGATATTTACGTTTGAGATTTCAAGCCAAGTGTCGATTTTGCGGTCTTTTCGGTAGTCGATTTCCTTTTCGCCGTTTATGTAAAGCGCGGTTTGCGTACTTGAGTCAAGCAGGCTTTTCACGTCGCCGGCAAAAACTATCTGTCCGCCAAATTTCCCGGCTCCAGGCCCGATATCCACGACGTAGTCGGCCTCCTCGATCGTCTTTTTATCGTGTTCGACGACTATCACGGAGTTGCCTTTGGCTTGCAAATTTCGCAGCGTTTTTATGAGCTTTAGCGTATCGCGCTCGTGCAGACCGATGCTAGGCTCGTCTAGCACATACATCACGCCGCTAAGGCCCGAGCCGATCTGGCTTGCGATCCTGATACGCTGCGCTTCGCCGCCGCTGATCGTACGCGCGTCGCGTCCTAGCGAGAGGTAGCCCAGCCCCACGTCATAGAGGAAAAACAGCCTCTCGTTTATCTCCTTAAATATCGGCTTTGCGATCGTTTTATCGTACTCGCTAAGGTAGCTAAAATTTGACTCGTTCGAAAAAAACGCGGTGCAGTTTTCGATACTCATGTCTAAAATTTCGCCGATACCGCGCCCTGCGACCTTGACGGCTAGGCTTTGAGGCTTTAGCCTGTGTCCGCCGCAGTCGTCGCAGACCTTCTCGCCCATGTATTCGTCAAAGTCCTTGTAGTCTTTTAGCAGTCCGTGCGTGATTTTTAGCGCGCCCTCAAATTTGCGCAGTAGCTTGTTTCGCTTCCAGAAAAACTCGACCTCTTTTACATTTCCGTAGAGTACGAGGCGCTTTTCATCCTCGCTAAGCTCGCCATACGGGCGCTTTACGTCGATACCGTTTTGCTCGCAAAAAGCCAGTAAAAATTTATAATAATAGCTCATGTTGTAGCCGTAAAGTAGCTTTATAGCGCCGCCTTCGATGCTTTTTTCCTCATCGATCACTTTGGTTAGATCCAGGCTATATCTGATACCAAGGCCGTCGCACCTCTCGCACGCGCCTTTTGGGGAGTTAAAGCTAAAGCTAAGCGGCTCAAGCGGCGTAAATGAAATTTTACAATCAAAGCACGCCGAGTGCTCGCTGTAGTGGACGAAGCTCTCTTTTAGCCCGAGTTCCTGCGCATTTGCGATCTCGATTTCGACCTCGCCGTAGCTTTCACCCAGCGCTTTTTCTACGTCTTGGGCTAGGCGCTGCGCATTATCCGCGTCTATCACGATGCGGTCTACGATGAGCTTTATCGTGTGTTTTTTGGTTTTGGCTAGCTCGATCTCCTCGTCTAATCTTACCTGCACGCCGTCTATCTGGGCGCGCACGTAGCCTTTGCCGCGTAAATTTTCGATCAGATCCGCCCACGTGCCCTTTTTCTCGCGCACGAGCGGGGCATAGATGACGACTTTAGCGCCCTGAGGGAGCTTTTGGATCTCGTTTATGATATCGCTAGCCGACATTTTAGAGATCGGTTTGCCGCACTTGTGGCAGTGCTGTATGCCGATGCGAGCGTATAGAAGGCGCAGATAGTCATAAATTTCCGTTATCGTGCCCACAGTCGATCGCGGGTTTTTGGACGTGGTTTTTTGATCTATCGCGATGGCGGGCGTGAGGCCTTCGATCTTATCGACGTCAGGCTTGCCTACGCGGTCTAGAAACTGCCTAGCGTAGCTTGATAAGCTCTCCATATATCTGCGCTGCCCCTCGGCATAAAGCGTGTCAAACGCTAGAGTGCTCTTGCCGCTACCGCTAAGTCCGGTGAAAACTACGAGCTTGTTTTTTGGGATTTCGAGGTTTAAATTTTTCAGGTTGTGCTCGCGCGCGCCCGTGATTTTTATGGTGTCGTTTGCGTTCATTTTCGCTTCCGTGATTTTAAATTTTTAACCCGTAATTATACCCAAAATCGCTTTAACTAAAATCGCTGTTACTTTTATCAACACTTTAGTAAAAAATCAATTTTAAAGCAAAAGAATTTTTTAAGCTATAAGCTTTTTGGGTGTATTATAAATTATCCCAATCATAGGAGTTATCATGGCAAATCCAAACATTCCTATAGACAGAAGAACAAACCGAGTCGAACTCATCGGGCTGGTGCTAGGCGTTTTGCTAGCGATTTGGGTTTATAAAATCTTCCCCGCAAACGCAGGAGACATCGCTCTAGCGGCGGCCAAGGGCAAAAAGCTGCACGTAGAAGCCATGCCTGTCGTAGCCGCCGTAGCCGCACTGATGGCGGCGTGGTGGATGACCGAGGCCATCGCCCTGCCCGCAACCGCCCTGGTGCCGATGGTGGCATTTCCGGTGCTGGGCGTCGATGCGTTTAAGGTAGTCGCGGCGCCGTATGCTTCGGACACGATCTATCTTTTTATGGGCGGCTTCGTGCTAGCCCTTGCTATGCAAAGGTGGAATCTACACACCAGAATCGCCCTTGGCATCGTGCTTTTAGTTGGCACAAGTCCCAGGCGACTGGTGGCTGGATTTATGGTGGCGACGGGGTTTTTATCCATGTGGGTGAGCAACACCGCAACCGCCATAATGATGCTGCCCGTGGGTCTTAGCGTACTACACCTAGTCGGACGCTTAACGACACAG
Organism: uncultured Campylobacter sp.; assembly: GCA_963525055.1. Classification (GTDB taxonomy): domain Bacteria; phylum Campylobacterota; class Campylobacteria; order Campylobacterales; family Campylobacteraceae; genus Campylobacter_A. The sequence goes on from CAURKE010000157.1 coordinate 2,813, forward strand.
AAATGGACGTTTACGGCGATCGAGGATGTGGCAAATTTGGACGAAATTTCGCGTAAAGGCGTGCAAGGCGGCTTTATGAATACGGTATTTCACAAAGGCCGCGACATCGCAAAGGAGATAAAAGAAAAAACGAGCACTTTTAGCTCAAATTTCGGCATCTCGCTGATGCTAGGCATTGCCTACGCCGCCTCTATCGGCTCTGTTGGCACCATCATCGGTACTCCGCCAAACGCCCTTCTGGTCGCATATATGAAAAACGAATTTGGCATCGAGATCGGCTTTTTTGAGTGGATGTTAGTGGGCGTGCCGCTTAGCGTCGTTATGCTTACGGCGTGTTGGTTTTTACTCACTTACGTACTCTTTAAGCCTGAAATCGGCGAGATACCAAACGGCAAAAAAGTGATCCAAGACGAGCTAGATAA
>CAURKE010000158.1:0-3234 GCA_963525055.1 uncultured Campylobacter sp.
CCTTTTTTAAGCATTTTGGCGTGAAATTTAGCGTAAAGCTTAACGTCGCTTTTTAGCGCGTCGTCGTAGTTTTTGACCTCGTTTGCCGTAAAGAAAAATCCAAACATCGAGCCTCTCACCGTCGTTTGCAGCGCGATGCCGTGCTTAACGGCGACGCTTTTTAGCCCGTGAGCAAATAACACGGCTAGCTTGTTTAAGCGGCCATAAAGCTCGTTGTCGGCAAAAATTTTACTTAGGCTTGCGATGCCTGCGGCCATGGCTACGGGATTGCCGCTTAGCGTACCGGCCTGATATACGGCGCCTTCGGGACTTAGGCAGTCCATGATCGCAGCCTTTCCGCCAAAAGCAGCCGCCGGGCAGCCTCCGCCGATCACCTTACCAAACGTCACTAGATCGGCCTGAATACCGTTAAATTCGAACGATCCGTGCCTGCTCGCGCGAAATCCGCTCATGACCTCGTCAAAAATTAACACCGCGCCGTTTTCGTCGCAAAGGCGTCTAAGCTCGCTCAAAAACTCGTTATCGGCAGGCACTAGACCCATATTTCCGGCGATCGGCTCGATTATCAGCGCGCCGATTTTGCCTTTATTTGCCTCAAATATCGCCTGCACGCTTTCTATATCGTTATAACGCGCTAGATAGGTGTTTTTTACAACGTCTGCAGGCACGCCGCCGCTTGAAGCATTGCCGTACGTCGTAGCACCGCTACCGGCTTTTACCAAAAGCGCGTCGCTGTGCCCGTGGTAGCAGCCTTCAAATTTTATCAGTCCGTCCTTGCCGCTAAAGCCCCGCGCTACGCGTATCGCGCTCATCGTGGCCTCGGTGCCCGAGCTTACGAAGCGCACCTTTTCTACGTTTTTAAACTCGTCGCAGATTAGTTTAGCTAGCCTCGTTTCTAAATTTGACGGAGCGCCAAAGCTTAGTCCCTTTTTAGCCGTCGCTATCACCGCGCTCTCGATATCCGAGTCGCAGTGCCCGAAGATAAGCGGTCCCCAGCTCTGGATGAAGTCCAGATAGCGGTTTCCCTCGATATCGACTAGATACGCGCCCTCGCCGCGGTCCACTACAAAAGGCTCGCCGCCTACACTGCCAAACGCGCGAACAGGCGAATCCACGCCGCCCGGGATATATTTTTTAGCTAGCCCGAAAGCTTCTTTGTTCGTCATTTTTTATCCTTGTTGAAATTTATAACGTATTCGTAAAGTAAATTTATCTCTTCGTCGGTAAGAAAGTAGCTAGGCATCACGCTTTTTGCGCTTAGTACGCCCTCTTTAAACGTCTCAAAATCAAGATTGTTTATCCGAGGCGCTCTTAGCTCGTCGTCGATGACCTGCTTTGTTTTTTTATCAAAATGTCTATATTTTGATATGAGCGAACCCTCGCCGCCCTTGCCGTGACACTTGTCGCAGCCGATGCCGCGCGGGTTTTGATAGAGCATCTTCGCGTATTCGTTTTTCGTGATAAAATCGCTCGCAAACGCTGCGCCGCAAAGTAGCCCTAAAATCAGCCAAATTTTCATAAATTCTTTCGCTTTTTCGTAAATTTAATCTAAAATTAGCTATCATACAATCTTTGCGATTAAAAAGTAATAAAGGACGAAAATGACGATATTAGACGGCAAAAACGTAAGCGCGCAGGTAAAAGAAAGAGTAAAAAACGAAGCGCTAAATTTGAAAAATCAAGGCATAGAGCCTGCGCTTGCGGTGATACTGGTGGGCGAAGATAAAGCCAGCCAAACCTACGTCGCGGCAAAAGAAAAAGCCTGCATAGCCTGCGAGATAAAAAGCGCAATGCACCGCTTGCCCGAATCCACGACGCAAAGCGAGCTAATCGCGCTAATAGACGTGCTAAATTTAGACGACGGTATCGACGGCATCCTAGTTCAGCTGCCGCTACCAAAGCATATAGATACGAATAAAATTTTAGAAACCATTAGCCCCGCAAAAGACGTGGACGGCTTTGCCGCGATAAACGTCGGCAAGCTAGCTAGCGGGCTTGACGGCTTCGTACCGTGCACGCCGCTAGGCATAATGGAAATTTTTAAAGCCTACGATATAAATTTAGAGGGCAAAAACGCCGTCGTGATCGGACGCAGCAACATCGTGGGCAAACCGATGGCAAATCTACTGCTAAACGCCAACGCGACCGTAACCGTGACGCATAGCAAAACGCGAAATTTAAAAGAAATTTGCGCGGGCGCCGACATCCTAGTAGCGGCTATCGGTAGGGCGGATTTCGTAACGGCCGATATGGTAAAAGAGGGCGCCGTCGTGATCGACGTAGGCATAAACCGTATGGACGACGGCAAGCTAAAAGGCGACGTCAAATTTGACGAAGTAGCTCCAAAATGCTCGTTTATAACTCCGGTTCCCGGAGGCGTAGGACCTATGACTATCGCGATGCTACTGTCAAACACACTAAAATCAGCCAAAAACCGTGCGAAAAAGGCATAAATTTTGAAAAAAGCGTTTAATAAATTTTTAGATTTTTCAAACAGCTGGACGGGCACGGTCGTCATCGTCCTGCTCGTGATTTTCTTTGTCGCGCAGGCCTTCGTGATACCGTCTGGTTCGATGAAGGACACGCTTTTAGTCGGCGATCATCTTTTCGTTAAAAAATTTAGCTACGGCATCTCGACCCCGCGCATTCCGTGGATCGAGGTCAGGGTTTTGCCCGATTTTAACGGCAACGGCCATCTCATCGAGGGAGCCAAACCGCAGCGCGGCGATATCGTAGTTTTTCGCTATCCTCACAATGAAAAGATCCACTACGTCAAGCGAAATTTCGCAGTCGGCGGTGATGAAGTGATATTTACGGAAAAAGCGCTATTTTTGCACCCGCACGAGGGCGAGGAGTTTATAAAGGCAAATTTTGACGAAAAAGATATAGTAAAATTTGGCGGCAAGCTTTTCGTGCGCGAACCCTATAAATTCGGCGGTATCCACTACGACGAGAAGGTAAATTTATTCGAACTAGCCGTAAACTACCTAAACGCGAGCAAATTTGCCATGCAACCCGTTATCGTAAACGAGCTGCCAAGCGTAGGCAACTATCCGTTTAACGCGTTTTATTTTCAGGTCCCGGAGGGCGAGTTTTTCATGATCGGCGATAACCGCGACCACTCAAACGACAGCCGCTTTTGGGGGTCCGTGGCTTACAAAAACATAGTCGGCAAGCCGTGGTTTGTATATTTTAGCTGGGATGATGAATACAAAATCAGATGGAACAGAGTCG
>CAURKE010000159.1:0-3224 GCA_963525055.1 uncultured Campylobacter sp.
CTCAAAAAAGATAAAAAGATAAAATCAACCCTCGAGCTCGTGCTGCAAACCAGCTCAAATTTGATCCTGAGCGAGGACATAAACGAGATAAGCGACTGGTATATGGTTAGCGACGTCCAGAGCCTAGACGGCAGCAACAGCCTAGCTGAATTTGACGTCGGAAACGATAAATTTAAACTCGTTTTATCGACGCGACACAAATGCCCGAGATGTTGGAAATTTACCGCTAAGCACGACGGCGAAACATGCCCGAGATGCGAAAAGGTACTAAAAAATGTCTGAGCCTATCTCCGCTTGGTTCGTCGCGGCGACCATCGCGGCCATCCTCGCGGTCACAGCCGCAGGTATCGTAGCGGTAATAAAATTTAAGGATAAAAAATGATAACTTTAAAAGAGGCTCTAAAGCTAAGCGCCGGCGAAGTAGCCGAGCTTAGAAACGAGCTGGAAAAGAAAATTTTCGCAGATAGAGAGCTTGGCGCCTACGTCGAGCAGTTGGCAAATTTGCCACTTGATAAACTGGGTGCTGGCGTGCCGATCGCTATAAAAGACAACATCCAGGTAAAAGGCTGGAGCGTAACAAGCGCGTCTAAAATTTTACAAGGCTACATCGCGCCTTATAACGCGACGGTTATAGAAAAACTACTAGCAGCGGGCTTGGCGCCGTTTGGCCGTACGAATATGGACGAATTCGCCATGGGAAATACGACCGAAAACAGCTACTACGGCAAAACGCTAAATCCGCTAAACCGCGAAAGAGTGGCGGGCGGTAGCTCTGGCGGCTCGGCCGCCGCAGTGGGTGCGGGACTAGCCGTGGCTGCCCTAGGAAGCGATACGGGCGGCTCGATACGCCAGCCTGCGGCATTTTGCGGTTGCGTGGGACTAAAGCCGACCTACGGACGCGTGAGCCGCTACGGCCTGGGCTCATACTCTAGCTCGCTAGATCAGATCGGCCCGATAACGCAAAACGTCGAGGACGCCGCGATCCTGTACGACATCATCGCAGGACACGACGACAAAGACAGCACGAGCGCGGATATAAAATTTGAAAGCGTAGCAGACAAGCTAAACGCGGATAAAAAACTCACGATCTGCATCATCGAAAACTACATAAACGAAGCCTCGGGAGAGACCAAAAAAGCGCTTTTAAAGGCGGTCGATATTTTAAAAGCCGCAGGCCACAAAATAATCTATAAAAATTTAGAAAACTCAAAATGCGATATCGCTACCTACTATATCATCGCCACGGCCGAAGCAAGCGCAAATCTTAGCCGCTTTGACGGTATAAGATACGGACGCAGAGCCGAAGCAAAAAATTTAAAAGAGCTCTACATCAACTCCCGTTCGGAGGGATTTGGCGAAGAGGTAAAAAAGCGAATTTTACTCGGCACTTTCGTACTTAGTAGCGGATACTACGACGCATACTACATCAAAGCGCAAAAAGCTCGCGCTTACACTAAAGCCAAGTATGAGCGAATTTTGAGCGAATGCGACCTCATTTTGATGCCGGTCGCCCCTAGCACGGCGTATAAATTCGGCGAACTAAAAAACCCGCTAGACTCCTATCTATCAGACATCTATACGATCAGCGTAAATTTAGCCGGCCTGCCTGCCATCTCGGTTCCGGTAGCCAAGGACGCTGACGGCCTAAACGTCTCAGCCCAGCTCATCGCAAAGGCGTGGGACGAAAAAACGCTGCTAGAAGGCGCGCTTAGTTTAGAAAACTCTATAAAAGGATAAACGCATGAAGATAGTTACGAAGGCTCTCACCTTTGACGACGTTTTGCTCGTCCCGCAGTACTCCGAAATTTTGCCTAAACAAGTCGATATAAAAACGCGCTTTAGCAGAAACGTGGAGCTAAACATCCCGATCGTATCGGCTGCGATGGACACCGTCACCGAGCACCGCGCGGCGATCATGATGGCGCGCCTGGGCGGTATCGGCGTCATACATAAAAACATGGACGTACAAAGCCAAGTCAAAGAGGTCCGCCGCGTCAAAAAAAGCGAAAGCGGCGTAATCATCGATCCTATCTCCATCTCGCCAAACGCTAGCGTAGGCTCCGCGCTTGATATGATGGCGGATCTGCATATCTCGGGCGTTCCGGTCGTAGACGAGGAAAATAAACTGATAGGAATTCTAACCAACCGCGATTTGAGATTTGAAAACGATAGAAGCGTCCTCGTAAAAGACAGGATGACCAAAGCCCCATTAATAACCGCTCCAAAGGGCTGCACGCTAGACGATGCGGAGAAAATTTTCTCTCAAAACCGCGTAGAAAAACTACCTATCGTCGATAAAGACGGCCATCTAGAGGGCCTCATAACCATAAAAGATCTAAAAAAACGCAAAGAGTATCCAAACGCAAACAAAGACGCCTACGGCAGACTCCGCGTAGCAGCAGCCATCGGCGTAGGTCAAATGGACAGAGCAAAAGCCCTAGCGGAAGCCGGCGTAGACGTCATAGTCATCGACTCCGCTCACGGCCACTCAAAAGGCGTACTAGACACACTAAGACAGGTTAAAGCCGAGCTAAAAGTGGACGTCGTCGCGGGAAATATCGCAAATCCGGCCGCCGTCAAAGACCTAGCCGAAGCCGGCGCCGACGGTATCAAAGTAGGCATAGGACCAGGCTCCATCTGCACCACTCGTGTGGTAGCAGGTGTGGGCGTACCTCAAATTTTTGCCGTCGATAGCTGCTCGGCCGAAGCTGCGAAATACGGCATCCCGGTCATCGCAGATGGCGGACTAAAGTACTCAGGCGACGTGGCTAAAGCCCTAGCCGCAGGTGCTAGCTGCGTGATGGCGGGTAGCTTGTTAGCTGGTTGCGAGGAGACTCCTGGCGAGGTGATAACATTCCAAGGACGCCAGTACAAAGTCTACCGCGGTATGGGCAGCATCGGCGCGATGACGAAAGGCAGCAGCGATAGGTACTTCCAAGAAGGCACCGCGCAAGATAAACTCGTACCTGAGGGCATCGAGGGTCGCGTACCGTTTGCCGGCAGCATAAAAGAGGTCGTACATCAGCTAATTGGCGGCCTACGAAGCGCGATGGGCTATATGGGCTCAAAAGATATCAAAACGCTTCAGGAAAAAGCCCAGTTCGTCGAGATCACGAGCGCTGGACTAAAAGAGAGCCACGTTCACGACGTCGTCATAACGCAAGAAGCCCCTAACTACAAAGTCAATTAGTGCTAAATTTAAAAACCGGCAAAGTAAAATTTGA
>CAURKE010000160.1:0-3214 GCA_963525055.1 uncultured Campylobacter sp.
GACTACGTGCGAGGCGAAGCGTGACGCTGGTTAAAATTTGCGGTATCAAAACGCCTGCGGAGGCGCGCGATGTGGCGAGCCTGGACGTAGATTTTTTGGGCGCGATATTTGCCAAAAGCAAACGCCAAGTGAGTGCGCAAACGGCGCGCGAGATAGCTGACATCGCGCACGCGGCGGGTAAAAAATGCGTCGGAGTTTTTGCAGAGCAAAGCGACTGCGAGATAATGGAAATTTGCGAATTTGTCGCTCTTGACGTCGCGCAGATCCACGGCGAGGTTAGCTCAAATTTGTACGCAAATTTAAAGGCGATGGGGCTAGAGGTTTGGCGCGTTTATAGCGTACTAGACGAGCTGCCTGCCGTCGATACCGCACTTTGCGATATGCCGCTTTTTGACTGCAAGGGGCAAAACGTCGGCGGCAACGGCATTAGCTTTGATTGGGAGATTTTGCGGGGGGTCAAATTTGACTTTGGCATGGCGGGCGGTATCGGCGAACATAACGCGCGCGAAGCGATCAAATTTAACCCGCGAGTGCTCGATCTAAACTCAAAAGTCGAGGATGAAAACGGTATAAAATCGGCGGAAAAAATAAAGAAAATTTTGGAGCTGATAAAGGCGTAAATTTGCTTGCGGCGAAGGCAAATTTACGCCCTTGCCGCCTCGTCTAAATAAAATATCGCATGTTTTAAATTTACTCATTTTGCCCGCTTGCCGGCTAACGCTGCCATACCGCACACAAAATAAGCCTAATAAAAACTTAAAATGCTAAAATAGAACGAAAATTTAAAGGATACCGATGAACACTAAAGCATATTTCGGAAAATTCGGCGGACAGTTCGTGCCGGAAACCGTTATGTTCGCGCTAGACGAGCTCGAGGCTGCATATGAGCGCATAGTAAAAACGGCTGAATTTGAGGCCGAGCTAGACGACCTACTAAAAAACTATGTCGGACGCCCGAGCCCGCTATATCACGCAAAACGCCTAAGCGAGCACTATGGGCATGAAATTTACCTCAAGCGCGAGGATCTAAATCACACGGGCGCGCATAAGATAAACAATGCCCTGGCTCAAGCCTTGCTCGCCAAAAAAATGGGCAAAAAGAAGGTCTTAGCCGAGACCGGCGCGGGTCAGCACGGCGTGGCGACTGCGACCGCGGCGGCATTGCTCGGCCTTGAGTGCGACGTATATATGGGCGCGACAGACGTCGAGCGTCAGCAGCTAAACGCGTTTCGCATGCAGCTTTTGGGCGCCAGAGTCGTGAGCGTAGAAGAGGGTCTAAAAACGCTAAAAGAAGCCACCACCGCGGCGATCCAAGCGTGGGTAAACGAGATAGAAAGCGCCTTTTACGTCATCGGCTCGGCAGTCGGCCCGCACCCGTATCCTAGGATCGTGCGCGACTTTCAGAGTATCATCGGCCGCGAGACCAAGGCTCAGCTAAAAGAATACGGCGTACATCCGGACTACGTCATCGCCTGCGTCGGAGGCGGCAGCAACGCCATCGGCATCTTTAGCGCGTTTTTGGGCGACGCGGACGTAAATTTGATCGGAGTCGAAGCCGCAGGGCTAGGCGCGCACACTCCCTATCACGCCGCAACGCTAACCAAGGGCCGCGCAGGCATCATCCACGGCATGAAAACGATCGTGCTTCAAGACGAATACGGCATGATCGAGCCGGTACATAGTATCTCGGCGGGGCTTGATTATCCTGGCGTCGGCCCTGAGCACGCGCACCTGCACGAGAGCAAACGAGCCGCCTACTACGGCGTCACCGACGACGAGTGCATAAACGCGCTATATCTAACCAGCCGCCTAGAGGGTATCATCCCGGCGATCGAGAGCTCGCACGCGTTAGCGTATCTAGAAAAGCTCTGCCCGAATTTGACGAAAAAAAGCGTCATCGTCGTAAACGTCTCGGGACGCGGCGACAAGGACATAAACACCGTGATGAGCTACGAGAAAGGAAAAATTTATGGCTAAGGTAAAAGACGCGTTCACAGGCAAAAAAGCAAACATCGGCTACGTCGTGGCGGGATATCCTAGCGTCGAAGCGACGAAAGAGTTTTTATTAAATTTAGACGGCAGCTGCCTAGATCTACTTGAGCTTGGCATCCCCTACTCCGATCCGCTCGCAGACGGCAAACTCATCGCGCAAGCTAGCTTTGAAACCGCCGCAAAGGGCGTAAACACAGACGCGATATTTTCCATGCTAGAAGAGTGCAAAGGCAAGATAAATAAACCGGTCGTTTTTCTCGTGTATTTTAACATCGTGTTTGCCTACGGCGTAGAGAGATTTATCGCCCGTTCAAAAGATGTCGGTATAGCTGGCTTTATCATCCCAGATCTGCCGTTTGAGGAGAGTGAGGAGGTAGCGGGGTTGTGCGCTAAATTTGATCTTGATCTTATCCCGTTAATCAGCGTCACCTCACAAAACCGCGCGGATAAAATTTTAAAATTCGGCTCAGGATTTGTCTATGCCTTGGGCGCTATCGGCGTGAGCGGCTCGCAGCGAGCAAGCGAGGAGCGACTAAAAGCGCTCGTAGAGGGTCTAAAAAAAAGAAGCGATCTGCCTGTCGCGGTAGGCTTTGGCGTGAAAAACAAAAACGACGCCGACGAGGTAAAAACCTACGCCGACGGCGCGATAATCGGCACCGAGATAGTAAAGCTCACGGCCAAATTTGAGGGCGAAAAGCTGATAAAGCAAATCAATAAACTTTTTTAAATTTAGCCGCGTTTGCGTTAAATTTAAGTATAATCAAAAAATTTCGTTTAAAGGACGGCGTGATGATGGACGTTGCGGAGCTTGGCATCAAGCATCTGTGCGAGGATACTCTGGGCTACAAGGTAGAGAGCGCAAAGGGCGCGGAAGGCGAATTTTACGGCTCGAGCTTGCCGATTTTTAAGGGCAAAGAGGAGTTTCATTTTTATCTTTATTTTAAAAAAGATACGCTAAACCGCTTTGCTAGCGTGCTCCTTGGCGTCAATAAACTAGCTGAGGACGAGCTAAGCGATATCTGCAAAGAGGTAGCAAATCTCACGATCGGCTACGCCAAAAATCTACTCAATGAACGCGAAGCAAACGCCTATAAACTAGGCACTCCCGAGTATCTAGGCAGGACGAGCTTTCACGTCAAACTAGACGACAAGCGCGTCTATAAAATCAAAAATAGAACATTTCAAGTAGGATACAAAAAAGCATGAGCGAAGAACTACAAGA
>CAURKE010000161.1:0-3203 GCA_963525055.1 uncultured Campylobacter sp.
GTCGCCACGCACGACATTTTGTTTGACGATCTGGACTTCGTGGACGGCTACGTGAGGATGCAGGACGGAGAGATGCTGTGAGCGTATTTTTATCGGACGTTGTCATCGCGTTTTTGCTGATCGAGCTTATCATCATCGTATTGATGGTCATTTCGCAGTATTTCGTCGTGCGCATCATGCGCCTGTGGGACTTTAACTCGACGTCAAATTTGCAATACGACCTAGAAAAGCGCAACTACCTCGTAAATACGATTTTGTTTTTCGCCGTAGTTTGCAAGATCGTTTTGTTCGTATTTTTCGCACTATCTCTAAACGAGCTAGCAGACGTGGTACCCGGCGCCATGTGCTCGGCCGGCGTTATCGGCTCAAACCAATTCGGCGGCATTTTGCTACTGCTAAAACTGCTGCTTATCTTTGGCTTCGGGCTGTGGCTCATTATAAATTCGCTTGATTTAAAGGCGACGAATTTTCCGTATTTAAAGCAAAAATACATCATTTTCACGATACTTTTTATCGCCGTTTTGATCGAATTTGCCGCCGAGATTTTGTTTTTTAGCAACGTGCCTTTAAAAGTGCCCGTCTTTTGCTGCTCGGTCGTGTTTCAGGCGCCAAAGCTACCGTTTGGCTACACGAAGTTAAATTTGGTCATATTTTACTACGCCGTTTTTGCAGTTATTTTGACGCTAAATTTACTCAAACAGACGATGGCGAGCTTTGTTTGCAACCTGCTATTTTTATTTATCGCATACTACGCGATTACTTATTTTTTCGGGCTTTACGTCTACGAACAGCCAAATCATAAGTGCCCGTACTGCATGCTAAAGGGCGAGTATTTTTACGTCGGTTACCTCATCTGGGGCTCGCTGTTTTTGGGTATTTTCTACGGCATATCGGCGTTTTTAGTCGAGCTAATCGTGAAAAAACCTTACGAGCATTTGCTGAAGCTTTCTTCCTTTTGGCTCGTCGTAAATGCTCTTGTTTGTAGCTTTTTCGTCGCTAAATACTACCTTTTACGAGGAGTTTTATTATGATAAGGCAAATTTTCGCCGCCGTGCTACTCATCGGCGTGGTGGCGCTACTCGCGTTTTCAGTGGATACTAGCGAGGGTAAAATCGTCGTTCGCCACGGCAATGTAGAAAAAAAGCCGCTAGAAATCGAGCTTGGCAAATATCTTTGCTTTGAGAGCAAGGTGCTCATCAGCGACCTAAACAACACGGCTCAGGCGGTGATGCCAAACGGCGATACGTACTTTTTCTACGACATCTCAAACTCGTTTACGTGGCTCATGCGGCAAAAGAACAAAGACGACGTCGTGCTGTGGGTCTATTCGCAGGATACCAGCCGCTATATCTTAGCTAAAAACGCCTGGTATTCGCGCGTAGACATCACTCCGATGGGATACGGCATCGGCGCGTACGAATATCACGTTTACGGCATCAACGATAACTATTTCGAGGACGTCATGCTCTACGCCGCACGCGGAGAAACGCTGATAAATCCGCTCATTTTTATCTTGCTTTCGGAGAATAAAATTTAGCCTTAAGCCAGTTGGCTATTTTTATTCTACAAGATGCGCAACATGACTGCATTTATGCACCTTAAGCTACTAATATAAGAATCTAGACCGCGCTTAAAACAATAAATTTTCTCTATTTATTGTCAAAAAATACAGACAACAAGCACACAAAATATCTAGTAGTCGCCGTACGATATTATTTATTTTTAATACCCATCAAAAACATAGTGATTTAAAATTGATTGCTAAACTAAAAAGAAATTTAAGAAAAAATCGGTGGCGGACAGAGAGGGATTTGAACCCTCGAGCCCCGGTTAGAAGCTGCACCCTTAGCAGGGGTGTGGTTTCGGCCACTCACCCATCTGTCCATAAAAAAGAAATCGCATTATAATTAAATACCGCTGATATCTTGCTTAAATTTGCATTTTCGCGCCTGCCGCTCTCCCGCAGAAAAATAGTCGAGCAAAACCACTCAAATTTAAACGACTCGCCACGGGTCAAATTTGTAAATTTAATCCTTCCAAAGCCACCATTTTAGCTTGGCTTCGTAAGGACAGGGCGTGCTGGCGTAGTAGCAAACCATGCGGTAAACGTAGAGGATGCACCTGTCGCTGCCGCGTCCGAGCGCCTTTGTGCGTTCAAACATCTCCTCAGGATCCGCTCCCTTTAGCGAAGCGATATCCTCGTAGCCGAGTGCGTGCAGATCCGCCTCGGTCGCCTCGCCGACATAGGGGATTTTCTTAAAATCGCTCAAATTTACCTCAAATTTCTTTTAAATTCCGTCAAGCTCGCCGCTTTGAATGAAATTTTAAATTTCATGCGTGCGCTACAAAGCCTGCTAAATTTTATCTCGCCGCCGCGCTCGGTCGTCGTTCAGGCCGCGCTTTTGCGATGATTTAATTAAAATTTCTTACGCTTCAAAATCCTGCTTAAAATTATTTTGAGTTAAATTTTACGTAAGTTTTGACGCTAAATTTGACCCAAAATCCGCTCGCAAATTCCGCGTGGATCGTCGCTTTGATAGATCGGTCGACCGACTACTATAAAATCAGCTCCCGCCTCGCGCGAGGCGCCCAGATCCGCTACTCGCTTTTGATCTGCCGCGCTCTCGCCAAATGGCCTTACGCCCGGGCAGAGCGTGATAAAATTTGCGCTTGTGGCGTCCTTGATTAGGCGGCTCTCGAACGCCGAGCAGACCATGCCGTCAAGCCCCGCTTCATAGCTCATCATGCTAAGTTTACGCACGGCGTCGCTTAAATTTTGCTCGTAAACCGCGCTAAATTCCGTCTCGTCAAAGCTCGTTAGCGCAGAGACCGCGAGCACTAGCGGGCGCGAACCAAGCTTGTCCAGTCGCTCCATCACCGTAGCCATCGCGCGTTTGCCGCTACTTGCGTGTATGTTTATCATATCTACGCCAAGCTTTGCGATCTCCTCGGCGGCGTCAGCCATCGTGTTTGGGATATCATAAAGCTTTAGATCGAGGAAAATTTTAAAATTCCCAAGCTTTTTTAGCTCCTCTATAAATCCCGCACCGTCGCGTAAATAAGCTCGCAGCCCAACTTTGAGCCAAATTTTATCCGAAAAGTCCGCAAGCCTCTCCGCCAGCTGCAAGCACTCCTGTTTCGAGCTCATATCAAGCGCGACGCAGAGCTTCACAGATCGGCCTTTAGCGCGTCTAGCACGCCGT
>CAURKE010000162.1:0-3198 GCA_963525055.1 uncultured Campylobacter sp.
CCGAATTTAGAAAAATAATAAAGGTATAGAATGAATTTAACATCAACAACCAGACTCCCCGTCGATCACATGATAAGCGGCGCGCTAATCGGCGCGATAGCAGCCGGCGGCGTAGGTATACTAAACTATAAAAAAGGTAGCGCAAGCAAGGCCGAAGTAGTCGCCAAAACGACCAAAACCGCGATCCAAGGTGGTATCGTAACGGCATGCGCCATTAGCGCGTCAAACAAACTAGTCTCTGCACGCTATTTTGCCGCGGCCGTCACCGTAGCCGTAGGTATCGCAGGCGTGGTCGCGACGGAGAAACTAATCAAAAATTTAGAGGAAAATAAATGAAAAACCCATACATCAATCAAACTCAAACAGTAAATCAGCTAAACGACGACGGCAGTATGACGACTACGACGACTACAGTAAAGACTACCGGCGCGCCAAGCGCGTTTGACCGCGGCATAAACGACGCGCTAAAAGACTTTATCCCGGCAAATTTTAACGCGGCAGGCTTTATAAAAGGTGCGCTCATAGGCGGCGTCGTGGCATACGTGCTAACAAACGAAAACGCACAAAAAGCGCTATTTTCAGCTATCGCAAAAGGATCAAATTTGCTTCAAGCAGGATTTGAGGAACTAAAAGAGCGATTTGAAGATGTAAAGGCCGAAATTGACTCCCAAAAATAATGTTCGCATCGCGCACCTGACTAAAAACCGCGTGCGCTTCGTCTGCGAACGCATCGGCGAGGACTGCGACGAGAGCCGCTTGGAGGCTCAAATTTCGGAGTTTAGGTACGCAAAAAGCGTCAGGGTAAACAAAAAAGCAAAAAGTATCATCGTCGGCTTTGACTCAAATTTAAACGAAATCAAAGAGTTCATCGAAAATTTGCCGATCGCAAATTTTAACAAGCGCAAAAATAGCCCGAGCAAGGCTGAAATTTACAAAGCGGCAACGGCTCTAGCCATCACGCCTCTTATAAACAACGACGGCGTAAAAGCTATGGCTAGCCTGATAGCCGCCGCTCCCCTATTAAAAGAAGGCGCAAGCGAAGCCGTAAACGAGGGTATAACCTCAAAAGTACTCGAAGCCACCGCAGTGGGCGTGAGCCTGGCTAGGCGCGACTTTTTAGCGGCAAATAGCACAAATCTCATGCTAACTATCGGCGAATACATGGAGGAAAGCGCCGTGCACCGCAGCGACGACCTCATCAAAGAGCTAGCCCGCCCGAATATCGAAGAGGTCTGGATCGAGATAAATGATCACGGCAAAAAATCTCTCAAAAAAATCCCGACCGTCGACGTTAAAATAGGCGACATCGTAGTCGTCGGCACAGGCGAGAGCATCGGCATCGACGGCTATATCGTGGAAGGCACCGCAAGCGTAAATCAAGTCTCGATGACGGGCGAAGCAGAACCCGTCAAAAAAGAGCGCGGCGACCGCGTGATGAGCGGAACGGTCGTCGAGGACGGACGTATAAAAATCTGGGCCGAGAGCATAGCCGCCGAGAGCGCGACTGCTAGGATAAAATCCTACATCCAAAGCTCGCTAAACGAAAAATCGGCCGTCGGGCTAAAAGCTACGAAGCTAGCCGACAAGCTAGTGCCAGTAACGCTAAGCCTAGCCGGCGTTTCGTATCTGCTTAGCCGAGATATGACTCGCGTAGCTAGCGTCTTGCAGGCGGACTACTCCTGCGCGCTAAAGCTAGCCACGCCCGTCGCCTTTAAATCAAGCATCTCAAAAGCGGGCCGCAACGGCGTACTGATAAAGGGCGCCAAAGCTATCGAGGCGCTAGCGAGCGCCGATACTTTCGTCTTTGATAAAACAGGCACGCTAACGCACGGCAGCCTAAGCGTCGTCAAGGTTCACTCGTTTAAAAAAGAATTTACCGAAGCGCAGCTCTTAAATTTGACCGCAAGCGCTGAGGAGCACTACTTTCACCCAGTAGCCGAGGCTATAGTAAAGGCCGCGCGCGAGATAGGCTTTCATCACATCCACCACGACGAGGTCGAGTTTATCGTCGCTCACGGCGTGAAAACATACGTAGGCGGCAAAGAGGTCGTGATCGGCTCGCGGCATTTTTTAGAGGACGACGAGCAAATTTCATTTAGCAAACACGAAGAAATCATAAAAAGCGAAGTAGATAGCGGACTCACGCTACTTTACGTAGGCTACGACAAAGAGCTCTTAGGCGTCATCGCCATGCGCGACACCATGCGAGAAAACGCTGCGCAGACGCTAGCAAAGCTACGAAAACTAGGCGTAAAAGAGCTGATAATGCTAACGGGCGACGTGCAGTCTAAAGCCGATCAAGTAGCAAGCGAGCTAGGCATCGACAGAGTCTATGCAAACTGCCTACCTACCGATAAAGCAGGCATCATCGAGCAGCTAAAAGCCGAAGGTAAAAAAGTAGCCTTCGTCGGAGACGGCATCAACGACGCGCCAAGCCTCACCAAGGCGCACGTAGGCATCAGTATGCAAAAGGGCGCCGACATAGCAAAAGCAACCGCCGACATCAGCCTGTTAAAAGACGACATCGGCTCGGTCGCCGTCGCAAAAGACGTCGCAAACAAAACTATGAGGCTGATAAATACGAATTTTAACGCTACCGTCAGTATAAACTCCCTCATCCTAGCAGGCGCGACGTTTGGGCTATTTAACCCTATCGCCACGGCCGTTTTACACAACGGCACGACGATCGGGCTGCTGGCAAATTCGATGAAAGGCGTCAAGATAGGCGCGAAGTAAATTTGAAGGAATGACGGTTGATAGATAAAATTTTAAAATTTATGAACGACGAGATGTCGCTAGCCAACGACTTTTTATACGGCTATTTTTTGGTTATCGTACTCGTTCTTACCGGTATTTATTTTAGCTATATTACTAGATTCGTGCAGTTTAGGATGTTTTTCGAGGCTTGCAAGGTTTTAGTCGAGAAAAAGGATAAATACAACAAGCACCATCTCACGCCCTTTCAAGCGCTGATGATCTCCACCGCCTCGCGCGTGGGCATCGGAAATATCGCCGGCATCTCCGCTGCTATCGTAGCGGGCGGACCTGGCGCGCTATTTTGGATGTGCCTCATGGCATTTTTGGGCGCTGCTTCGGCATTTGCCGAGAGTACGCTAGCTCAAATTTACAAAACCAAAGACGTATTTGGCTTTAAAGGCGGCCCGGCATACTACATCAAAAACGGCCTGGGCATCAAGT
>CAURKE010000163.1:0-3147 GCA_963525055.1 uncultured Campylobacter sp.
GCGTCTTTAACATGGAAAATTTCGACGCCAAGCCTTTCATGGACGAGCTAAATAAGCAGGGCTTGCCGTGGGAGATGATCGAAATGAAACCGGGCGAGAGGTATGAAGTTTAGTGTTTAGGCTTGTTTTTCTACTTATACTTCGTTGAAATTTGATTTTTAATGCTCGCGTATAGCATATACGCTTCGTTTAAAAATCTTCTGCTTGCAGCTACAAACGAAGTGAAGTAGAAATTTCGCCTCGTCTAAGAGAAAAATACTGCACCCGATTTTAAGTTAAATATGTCTTGTAAATTTTCATCTCTTTGATAATTTTAGTCGGTCGTCTCAAATTTTTGTACGGCTAAATTTTCAAATTTAACGGCGATTTTGCGGTATATTTAGGCAGGTTTTGACGAACTAGAGTTAAATTTCACCGCCAACCAGCCACGCTAGCGCCTTTACCGTGCGCCCTATCTCGTCTGCGTAGTGATTGCCCGGATTTAGCTCAAATTTGCTTCCGACGCCCAAATTCTCAAAGTGCGCGGCGATATCGCGCGTGGCCTCTAGCGCCGTTTTTAGGTATTCGTTTTTGCTCATACTCTCGCGGTCGCCGATCGAGAGATACGCGCGCTCCGGCTTACCCGCAAGATGCGAACTCAGCGCAAACTCGCGAAAATCCTTATACCAAAGCGAGCCCGAAACGCTAGCGACGCGCGTAAACATAGGCGTTTTATAAAGCGAATAAAGCGCAAAAAGCCCGCCTAGCGAGTATCCGCCGATCCCAAGCCATGCCGCATCGCCCGTTCTTGCCAACACGGCAGGCGCGATCTGCTGCGTTAGCGTTTGCAAATACTCATCCGCCCCGCCCTCAAAAGGCGGCTCCTTCTTAAAAAGAGCAGGCATCGGCCAGGGCGTCATTTCGGAGTTCCACTCTAGTCCGCCCACGGCCGCTAGCGTGAGATTTACGCCGCCAAGCTCGCTTAAAGCTCGCGCGATCTCATCCGCTTCGTTGGCAAACGCGTTATAAAATACTATCGGCGCACGAGCCGCATTTTGCAAACCGACATCATCCGCCTTTAGCGTCAAATTTTGCGCTCCTATGCGGTAGATTGCGACCCTTTTACGGGCTATTTCAAACTCCTCTTTCACGGCGGCCCCTTTTTTGCGTTCGCACAAATTTTACTTTTTCTTATTTTAGCTTTTTTGCGCGTTTAACGCCTCAAATTTCTGCTTTAAAATTTTAAAAACCTCGTGCTTGGATAGCTCGTATTTGTCGTATATCACGGCATCATCGTCGCCGATAGGCTGCATGAGGCCATCAGCTGCGTCGCGGTCTAGTTTGCCTCTTTTAAATCTCACGTTTAAAACGTCGATTTTACGCTTAGCGTCGACCATGCGAACGCCGATCTCTTCGATATCTTTAAAGTAAAATTTGGCGTTCTTGCCGCCCTTTTGCACCAAAAACCCGTCGTCATCGATGCTTAGAAAGCTAGCCTGAAATATCTTTTTCACGCAAAAAACGGCGCAGATCACGGCAACGGCCATCGTAAAAATGCCGGTTCCGCCTATTCCGTAATAAAAATATCCCGCGCAGCCCGCCGCAAATAGCGCAACCGCCAAAAATAGCGCACTTACCGCCCCTTTTTTATTTTCTTTCGTCGTCATATTTTGCCTTGGATTAAATTTTAGTCCCATTATATCTTAAGTCGGCGATTTTTCGGCATTACGGAATAAAAAATAATAATAAAGCAGAAAATTCGGCGCAAGCAGATCTTTAAGCGCCGAATTTAAGGATTATTTTATTTTAGCTTCGAGTGAGATTTCTACATCCGGATAGCTTTTGCCACCATGAAAAGGCTTGGCTGAAGCGGCGTATTTTTCAAATGTCTCATTGAGTTTCAAATCAGCCAACAAATCAATGCCGATTTTAGCCTTTAGTTTACCATCTTCCACCGTATACTGCGTTTTGTAGGTTTTCGAGTTTCCTTTTACGCTAACTTCGACTTCAGCTTCGCCCGCTTTTTCGTCGCCGCTTACGGATACGATTTTAGCTGTTATTGCGTTGCCGTCAAAGATCATGCCGACACGTTTGTCGCGATCGGGCAACTTTGTATCGATATTTTTAGGATCGATGTTAAACTCAAAGGTTTTTAGAAAATCGGCAAAATTTGCGTTTTCCGTGCTTTTAAAGCCAAGATCTTTAAACGTACCCTCGACGGCTGTTTTGTTAGCTAACTTATAACCAACGAATTTGACGCTAGGGTTGCCATCTACACTAAAAGCAAATGCCGAAGCAGCCAGCAATGACGTGGCTAGCGCACCTGAAATGATTTTTTTCATTTCCCCTCCTCAATATTTAATATTAATAACTACTATCGTTAAAATGGGAATTATATAATCTTGCTCTTCAAAGAAAGCTTAAAGCGGATATTTTTTATCCTCTTTTTTGAATTGCCATTTTTATAGTGCTTATAAAGCGCATCAGGAAAATTTCAAACGCGAAAAATACTAAATCGCCGTATAGATTTGCTCCAAATTTAAATTATTCTTTCCTAAAAAGAGATAAAAAACCGCCGCTTCTACCGCACTATCCGAAGCCTACACGCCGATAATATTTCCTTTTCAAATACCGCGAGGCGCGCTAAAATGTAGCCAAATTTAACTAAGCGGGGTATAATGCTAATGAAATAGCGGTTTTAAGGAGGCGAAATGGGTTTAAATTTAAGCAAATTTTACGCGTTTTTTGCCTTTTTTATCCTGATTTTTACAGGCTGTGCGGACGAGAAGGGGAGCGCGTTTTTTAACGGCTACGTCGAGGGCGATTATCTTTACGTAGCGCCTAGCGTTAGCGGACGGATCGTAAATTTGAGCGTCAAAGAGGGCGCCGCCGTCCAAGAGGGCGAGCCGCTTTTTGAGATCGAGAGCGCCGAAGCGCTAGCAAATTTAGACGCTGCAAAGGCTAACATAGAAGCTCTAGAGGCTGAGCTAGCCGACCTTAGCACGGGCAAGCGCCCGGAGGAGATCGAGCGGATAGATGCCGAGCTAAAACAAGCTAGGGCCGCGCTTTGGATCGCGGAGGCCAACTACGAGCGCGCAAAGTCGCTGCTAACTAAACATGCCGTTTCGCAAAAAGATTTCGACGCCGCAAAGGCGGAATTTGACCGCG
>CAURKE010000164.1:0-3140 GCA_963525055.1 uncultured Campylobacter sp.
TGACGATATTTTCGTAGTTTTGTAGCGCGTCCATAAACTCGTAAAATTTAGCAGGCGTTTTCATAGAGCCAGTTACCGTTAGCTCATAGACCGAGATCTCGCCGTTTTTTGCGGCCTCTTTTGGCTCGCTTAGATTTACGTTTGCGAAGTATTTTGAGGCAAACTGAGTAAATTTATCCGCGTCAAATTTGTTTTCAAGCGCGTCTAGCTGGGCCTTGTCGTTTTGTTTTATCTCGTCTAGGGCTTTTGATTTGGCATCGTAGAGCCTTTGTGTTTGCGCGCTTGCGGCGATTTGCATGCGGCTTTCGTATTTGACCTGTTTGTACTCCTTGATACTCGGCACCAAAAGACCAAATATCATCGCAAGGCAAGCTATGATACAAATGAGTACGTAGATGAGCAGTTTGGTAACGTCGATATTTTGCAGGCTTCTATCTTTACTCATTTTTACCCTCTAAGCTGTCAGTTTTGTTTGTGCTGATGAAATTTAGCCAGCCGTTATCTAACTGATAAAAAGAGGTATTTGACGTGCTAAAAATCGACTTTAGCGGCGTTGCGAGTAGCATATTATAAACGTCGCGGCTAGGTGTGGTGCCTTTTACGATAAGCGAGCTTTTATCCATCGTGATCTCGTGTAGCGTGATGCTTGAGGGCACTAGATCGAGTAGGTTGCGAAGGCTTTGTTTTAGGACGGCGTTTGAGGCCGCGATCTCGTTTGCGTTATCTCTTCTTTGCTTTAAAAGCACGGTGAGTTCGTCGGTTTGCCTGATCTGCTCTTTTGTTTGTTCTTGTTTTTGTCTTGAGGTTTGCGTCTCGTTTAGTAGCGAGTTGCTTTTTAGCTCGACGACTAAATTTACTATGGCAAAAAGCAGCACCGCCGTAGCTATAAAAAGTAGCCAAAATTTACTAAAAAGATCAAAAAACGGTTTTTTCTGAGGTTTTATGAAACTATAACTAGTCATTTTCCAACTCTTTTTTCATTAGCTCGGTCATAGTTTTTAGCGTACTAACCGGATAAACGGCGGTCTTTACCAAAAGCTCGTTTTCTATATAATGTAAAAACGTAGCACTCGTCCTCTCCGTAGCGTCAAAAATCACGACGTTTTCGATAAAATCGCCGTCGTATAGAGGATTTGTGTAAAATTCTTTAAGCGCTAGCGAGATATAGCGGTATATGCTCATATCGCGCCCAAATATCGACACCGAGGCCGTTACGTCGGTTGATTCTGGCATATTTATGTCGTAGTCGAGGTCCGCAAACTCCTCCTCGTTGTCGTCCATTTTTAACATTTCGCCAAGATCGTCCAGGCCATCCATGGTGTTAAAGCTCTCGTCCACATTTGCGATAAAGTCGTCTATCTCGTCGCTATTTTCTTTGTCAAATTCTGCGCTATCGCTAAACTCCTCATCGTTTTCCTTGCAAACGGCGGCGTATTTTACGCCTTCGCTAGAAGTTATGCAGATGGTAAAACCCTCCTCACAAGAGTAGACAAAAAGGGTGCTTGCGGTTGGCAGATTATGCTTTTCGATCTCTTTTTGCGTTAGCGCGATAGGCGAATAAAGTACGTCTACGCCGATGTCTGTAAATTTTTCCTCTGCGGCTTTGACGTCCGAATGTTTTGCGTAGATGAGCCAGTTTTTGGCGGGATTTATGCAAGTTATTTCTTTTGTTTTGATGCCTAGTTTTTCGAGATTGTCTGCATTTTTAGCCTCAAACGCGCCTTGTTCGAGCGCATCGAAAAATAGCGAAAGATAAACCCATTTATACTCTTTTTGCAGATTTTTTATGTACTCGTTTGCTCTTTGGGAAACGACGCCGGATTCATCTAGGTCAAATTCTGCTTTTATCGTTTTTAACAGCTTCGCGCCCTTGTAGGCCTCGCCGTAAAATAGGCATTTTTTGGACTGGATAACGGCGCTAAGATATAAGACGCTAAAAAAACGACGTATCAGCAAAGATTTCTCCTAAAAATTGCAATGCGTTATCATACCCAAAAAGCTATTAAGTTCAATTAAAACAGCTCTTTTTGCAGGGTTAAAAATTTATCCCTTATTGTTTTGGCTTCCTCTTGTAGCGACGGATCGGTCAAATTTGACGGCCTGAGCAGATCGTAGTCGCTCACGGCGATGTCGCACATCATGCGGATTTTGTCTAAATCTACTTTATTTACCTTGCCTGATTTGCTGATTTTTTGGATATTTTCTAGGTAGCCGTTTGAACGGGCGATGTAGAGTGCGTATTTTTGCGAGATTTCGCTTTGTACCATCACGGTGTGGGCGAGTTTGTTGTAGATGTCTTTGTTGTATGCGGATTTTGATAGCTTGTAGGCGGTTTCATAGTCGCCCGTTTCGTAGTAAAATTTGGCCTGAAGCGCATTTTTATAAGACGGACTAAAAGTGATAAACGAGATAAAAATGGCCGCCAAAAGCGCTCCGATAGATAAAACTACGGTCTTTGAGCTCATTTTTTCATCTCCTTTTTTATTAGCTCCCTTGCGTCTTCTAGCGCCATGTCCGTCACGGTAAAAGGGGGCGAGAGCGTATAAGAAATCTCGCTAAAAGGCTTTGGGATTATCATTTTATCCCAGCTTTTTAGCTGCCAAAATTTACTCGCTTCGTAGTTTAAAATTTGTATTTGCGCATTTTGCTTTTGCGCGATGACGACCGCGCCGTCGGCTACGCTATGATAGGGGCCGCGCGGACCGTCTGGGGTGATGATGACGTCGGTACCGCTTTTTAGCTCTCTAAAGCTTTGCGCGAGGGCTTTTACAGCGCCTTTTGAGCTACTGCCTCTGATGGCGCCGATACCGAAAAACGAAATCACGCGCGCGATGATCTCGCCGTCTTTGTGATCGCTTATCATGACTTTGGCGCGTCTTTGCGGATTTTGGCCGTTTTTCCACCAGTGTACGTAGGCAAAACTCATCAGCGCTAGCCTGCCGTGCCAAAACAGCACGACGCAGGGTTCATTCGTCAAATTTGTCTTAGAAAAGCTCTTTTTGCAGGTTAAAAATATAATCCAAATAAAAAAATAGATAATGCGCGGGGCTAAATTTATAAAAACGCTTCGTTTAAATTTAGCCCACAAGCTCACCGTAAAGCACCATTCTCTTTGGGTCGTTCACGCGCACTTTTAGCGT
>CAURKE010000165.1:0-3136 GCA_963525055.1 uncultured Campylobacter sp.
TAGCGGCGGCGAGAGCCATGAGACAGCCTAAAATTTTATTTCTCATTTTTATCCTTTGTAAATTTCGTCATAGCTGCGGTTTGGCGCTATATCGATGATCTGTGCCGGGCAAACCTCGGCGCATACTCCGCATCCGACGCAACCTTGTTTAAATTCGGGCAAATTTCGCCCGTCGCTTTTAGCCATCGATATGGCGGCGTCTCCGACCGGGCAGAGGCTAACGCACAGATCGCAGGGCTTATCCACGCTATTTTGGACGGCGTCTTTTACGGCTTGCTCGCGGTCGTTGTAAATTTTACGTTCAAGCATTCTCGTAACGCCGCTTAAATTTACGTTTTCGTTTTTGTACGCTAGACAGGCTTCATGCTCCCTTAGCACGCCCACGCCCATCTTTACGTCGCTGATCTGCGTCGTGGCGTGATCTAGCGCGCCGCTAGGACAGGCTAAAACGCAAGGAAAAAGGTCGCACAGATAGCAGCCTCGCTCGTGCGCGTCGATGTAAGACGTGCCGTTTGAGTAGCCCTGCGCGATGTCTAGTAACCCGATGCTGTGATACGGACAGACCTGCACGCACTGGCCGCATTTTATGCAGAGCGATTCGAAATTTTTAACCGCTCCCGGAGGCCTTAAAAAAAGCTCGTCCGCGCGCGTTTTGGGTAAAAAATATCCGATGCCGTAGCCTGCGGCCGCCGCGCCTGCCGTTAGTGCGATAAAATTTCGTCTATTCATAGCGTTGCCTTTTGAGCGTTGTTTGGGCGCATTTTAGGAGAGCCGTCCTCTAAAAGCTTAAGCGGCTCGGAAAAGGGCGCAAGCTTAGCTAGAAAATTTAGCCCGCTAATCACGGTTGAACCGTAGAAAAAGCGCAGAGTCGGATAGTACTGCCAAAGCTTGTCGGCGTAAACGAAGTGCAAGTAGGGCGTATCGCCGATACCGTCGCGGTTTAGATCCAGGCCTTCGTATTCGTCGAAATAATTACCGCTCCACTCGTTTAGCTCGATCTTTGAGCCGGGCGTGTCGTTGATAGCCGTTTCCATGTTTCCGATAAAATCATTGCCCTTAAACACGCTTTTTTCCTGCGTCGCGTGCATTTGCAGCCCGATGACGTTGTATAAAATTTGATTGTTTTCGAGTGTATTTACGGTGCCCGGATTTAACGGCGAGCGGTCGGAGTAGATGCCGCGCGAGTTATACAAAAAGGTATTTTCTCTGATGTTAAATCCCGAGGCGTCTTTTAGCGCGATACCCACGCCAAACGCTCCGTTTGAGTTGATTATCACGTTTCGGCGCACGAGAGAATTCGTAGAAAACATAAAATACATCCCTACCGCGCCGCCGCTAAATTCGTTATCCTCGATGAGGTTATCGGCCGAATACATCGTATGCACGGCGTAGCGGTTGTTTTTGCCGAAATTTTTGCGGATTATGTTGTTGCTAGAAAACCACGCCACAATGTCGCGGCTGTTATAGACGTAGTTTTGTTCGATCAAATTTTCGTGCGAATACCACGCGCGCACGGCGTCTCCGCGTCTAGGCACGTCAAAGCCCTCTTTTGAGGTGATGTTGTTATCTCTGATGACGGCTTGGTTGCATTCTGATAGCTCGATACCGAAAAGCACGTCTTTAAAGCGGCTTTTTTCTACTAAAAGATTATTGCCTTTTAGGCAGCTAACGCCGGCGTTTAGATCCATCTGGCTCGTGCCGCTGCCTTCGATGTTTAAATTTATGAGCTTTACGTTTTTTGCCGTTACTTTTATCACGCTTGATTTGCGGTCGCCTCTGATGATTGCATCTTGGCCTTTACCTATGATTGAGAGCGGTTTATCGATTACGATATTTCCCTCGTAAAGGCCGTCGTTTAGGCGCAGCGTGTCGCCCGGTTCCGCAGCGTTTATAGCGTCTTGTAGCGGACCGGCGAAGGCCGTCAAATTTAGCGCGCAAAAGAGCAAAAGCTTAAATTTCATTTCGCGTCTTTTAGCTCTTTTTTCTTTGAAAATACGGCTAGGATACAAAGCGCGCTCATAGCCATCATCACCCAAAATCCTATGCTAGGATACGAGTGTGTAGTAAACTGCGCGACCTTACCGTCGCCAAGCACAGTCGGCATAAACGGTTTTATCTTAAACGCGCCCCACTCTTGCATATTGTGCCCGTACCAATAAAGCCAGCCCGCAAACGCGCCCATAAAAAGCAGCGGAGCGATGGTCGGAAGCACCATGAGCAGGGAGTTAAATTTGCCGTCGTAGTATAAAAATGCTAGCATACAAAGCGTGGAAATAAGCAGATAATAAGGCGCAATCGCGCGCTCGACGTTGCCGCCGTGCTCCATCGGATACATGCCGATGTAGTGGTTTATGGTGTTCATCTCGTGCACGTCGCCGCTGTATCCGTCAACGTGAAAATAAACGGGAATACCGTCTGGAAAGGCGTCTTTTGGGTAGTTTGGCGCTTCAAGCGCGACGTACCAGATAGGAAAAGAGGGCGTGCCGATCTCGGCTTTTTGCTCGATCATCTTTTTCAGACTACCTGCGACGTCCTTTGACATCAGGTGGTTTTTGTACTGAAACGAGGTGTAAAGGTCGTAAATTTTATACGAATACCCAGCGAGCGGCTCGCCCGCGGCGATCTTGGCTTTGGCTCCGAAAAAGCCCAGCACCGGGATCGTAAAACAAACGGTCATCAAGACTAACGCGATAATAGTGTAAATTTGATACTTCTTCATCGTTTCTCCTTTATTAAATTTAAAAAATTTTTCGCAAAACGCTTTTTAAATTTAACGTAGGAGGCTCGGGTTACGCGCGCCGAGCCTCAAATTTAGCGGACTGATTCGGACCGCTAAGCCCGAATCAAATTTGGATCACATTCCCGCGTTTTCGTCGATCCATTTTAGATATTCGATGATATCTTTGATCTCTTGGTCGCTCATGTGCTGATTAGGCATCCTGAGATTAAAGTAATCGATCATAGATTTGACGTACTCGTCGTTGTAAAATTTAGCAGGATCTTTGATAAAGTCAAATACCCATTTCTCGCCGTTTTCGTGACGCAAGAGAACGCCGGTTAGATCTGGGCCCGAGCTAACTTGACCGATGACGTGGCAGCCGTTACAACCGCCTTTTAGATAGGCTTCCTCGCCTTT
>CAURKE010000166.1:0-3128 GCA_963525055.1 uncultured Campylobacter sp.
CTTTAAATTTATATCTTCGCCGCATCGGTCGCAGTTGTGAGCTATCTCGCCTACGATTCTACCTTTGCAGCTAACCAAATTTTGGTTTATTTTTCCTAATTCGCCGTTAAAAATCAGTCCGTCCGAGTTTAACTCAAACGGTATTTGATTATTTGCGATTTTGGCGAAAGATATTTTCAAAATTTAACCTAAAATTAGCAAATTTCTCTTGTTGCAAAGAAAAAAGCAATCTCGTTTTTAGCGTTTTCTAGGCTGTCGCTACCGTGAACGGCGTTTGCGTCGATACTTTCGGCAAAATCGGCTCTAATTGTGCCGGACTTTGCTTCTTTCGGGTTGGTTGCGCCCATTAGATCGCGGTTTTTAGCTACTGCGTCATCACCCTCAAGCACCATAACTACGACCGGTCCACTGACCATAAAATCAACCAAATCGTTGAAGAAAGGTCTGTCTTTGTGAACTGCATAGAAAGCTTTTGCGTCGCATTTGCTTAGTTTGACTTTTTTCATGGCGGCGATTCTTAGTCCGTTGCTTTCGAATCTATCCACGATTTTTCCGATAACGCCCTTTTTTACGGCATCAGGCTTAATAATAGAAAGCGTTTGCTGCATAAAATTTCCTTTTTGTGGTTTTTATAAGGCGGTGATTATATCAAAAAAAAATTAAATTTCAAAATAAGCCCCGCAAAAGGGCTTAGGTGCGGAGTTTACGAGATGACGGCCGTAGCGCCCGTTCTCATATCTGCGGTTATCTCGGCGCGAGAAGGTTGTCCTGCATAAGGAGCATCCCAAACGATGCAACCGTCGGTCGGACAGGCTGAGGCGCACGCAGGCTCATCGTTAAATCCTACACACTCGACGCATTTATCGGCATAAACGTAGTATGCGTCCTCGCCGGTCGGGTTATCTGCGTCGTCTACGATAGCGTTTGTCGGGCACTCGTCGATACAAGAGCCGCAGCTTATGCAGATGTCTGTTATTTTTACTGCCATTTTTTATCCTTTTTGGTCAAATTTTTCGCAAGAATATCAAAAACTAAGTAAATTTGATATTAAATTTTTGTGTTAAATTTTGAAACGAAAACATAAAATTTTTAGCTCTTTTTAATTTTTAAATGATATAATTTCGCTACAAATAAAAATTATTAAGGAGAAAAAATGTTAGTAACAAAAAAAGCACCTGATTTTACAGCTGCAGCGGTTTTAGGAAGCAATCAAATCGTAAATGATTTCAACCTATATAAAAATATCGGCGAGAAAGGCGCGGTAGTATTTTTCTACCCTATGGACTTTACTTTCGTTTGCCCTAGCGAGATCATCGCGTTTGATAAGAGATACGACGAATTTAAAGCTCGCGGTATCGAAGTTATCGGCGTTTCGACAGATAACCAATTCTCTCACTTCGCGTGGAAAGAAACTCCGGTAAACAAAGGCGGCATCGGCCAAGTTCGCTTCCCGCTAGTAGCCGATATGACGAAGTCTATCGCTCGCGGTTTTGACGTACTTTTAGAGGATGCGGGCGTCGCGCTTCGCGGCAGCTTCTTGCTTGATAAAGACGGCACCGTTCGCCACGCGGTCATCAACGACCTTCCGCTTGGAAGAAACATCGACGAGATGATAAGAATGGTCGATACGATGCTATTTACGAACGAACACGGAGAGGTTTGCCCTGCCGGTTGGAACAAAGGCGATAAAGGCATGAAAGCCGATACCGCAGGCGTCGCGGACTACCTATCTCACAACGCAGATAAACTATAATCATCCAAATTTAAGGGCGAGCTCTCGCCCTTAGTGCTTCTTTTCTACATCTTTACATCAAAACGACATTAAGTTTAATACAAAATATCAATAATTAAATGAAAAAATAAGAATTTTTTACTATAATCTAGGTAAAATTCAAATTTACTTCGGAAGGAATCGTATTTAAAATGAACGTTATATATAACGACGGCTCTTTTATGCGCGAGGATGCAATGACCGTGTTTGCCAGAGTGCTAAAAGATAATCGCCAAGTACACTTTCTAAATCTTTACAACGGCGTAAAAGTCGAGTGCATGGGCGAAGTAGAGCATGCAGAGGATGATACCGTCGTCTGTAAAGTAACGCTAGAGCAAATTTTGGCCATGAAAGAGGAAAAAAACGCCTATGTCGTACGCGATGAATATTTTTCCGAAAATTTAAGGGCTGATATCGTCGGCTTTGACCTTGCAAATTTGACCGTAACGCTACAAAATTTCACGTATATGCAAAATTTGCACGCGAATTTAAGAAAACATCAGCGCGTATATCCGGATCGTTACACCAAGGTGATCCTCACGCAAAACGGTAGCGAAATACAGGGCAACCTATACGATATCTCAAGGGGAGGTCTAGGCGTCGTTAGCTTGGATGACGGCGAGTTTAAAGAGGGCGAGCCAATAAATGCTAAATTTGAGCTATGCATACCGGACGAGGCGGGCGACTCTAATAAAAACATAAGCATAGATACCGATCTAAAACTAGTCGCTGCGTTAAGATATAAAGGTGCGATGAGATATTGTTGCCAGCTAACCGGTAATGACGGTACTACGGGCGAAGATATAGCGAAATTTACCAAAAAACGCGTAATAGAAACTCTCGAAGAGCTCAAAGAACAACTAAAAACTTACCAATAAATTTAACGCAAAATTAAAGGCGAGCCTCGCGCTTGCCTTATTTTATTTTTATCCGCCTCGCTTTCAAATTTATCCCCCGGCTTCACCCGAAATTTAATCAAAAATCAGTAAAATAGCCCAAAATTTACAAGGAAGCACATGAAAACCATCCAAGAAAATTTAAAGCTATTTTACGTCGGTCTCAAAAACAAAGAGCCGTTTTTTTATAAAAACAAAGACCTTACGACGCACGCAGCCATCATCGGCATGACCGGTAGCGGTAAAACGGGCCTTGGCATCAGCATCCTAGAAGAAGCCTGCATCGATAACATCCCGATCTTTATAATCGACCCAAAGGGCGATATGACAAACCTCGCCTTAGCGTTCCCTCAGATGCGAGCGCAGGATTTTGCGCCGTATGTCGATGAAAACGAAGCGCAAAACAAGGGCATGAGCGTGAATGAATTTGCCGCTAGCGAAGCGCAGACGTGGGCTAAAGG
>CAURKE010000167.1:0-3122 GCA_963525055.1 uncultured Campylobacter sp.
GTAAATAGAGCCCTCGAGCTAGAGCCTGGGTCGGTGTTTTATCTAGACTCGCTAGCTTGGGGATACTATAAGCTAGGCGAGTGCAAAAAGGCCGACGAGATAATGCAACAAGTCCTGCACGACGAGGAATTTGTAAATTCGCCCGAAGGCAAAGAGCACATAAACGCTATCAAAGGGTGCTTAAAAAAGGGTAAAAAATGATACTAGATCAGATAATTGAACGAACGAAAGAGGACTTGGCGCTGCGAAAATCGCAAACGCCTTTTGAAAAGCTACAAGAGCTCGCGGCAAAAAATCCTCGCGAGATAAAAGACGCGGTAAAAGCGCTAAAAAGCAGCGCAGACGAGCCGTATCGCATCATCGCCGAGGTCAAAAAAGCAAGCCCTAGCAAGGGGCTGATAAGGCAAAATTTCGCGCCCGTAGAGATAGCCAAAGAGTATGAAAAGGGCGGCGCAAACGCCATCTCGGTTCTAACCGAGCCGCATTTTTTTAAAGGAAATTTGGAGTATCTAGCCGCTATCAGACGCGAAACCTCGCTACCGCTACTTCGCAAGGATTTTATCGTAGACGAGTATCAAATTCTAGAAGCGCTCGTTTACGGAGCCGACTTTATCTTGCTTATCGCAAAGGCTCTTAGTGCGGGCGAGTTAAAGCGGTTGCTTGATTATGCGCGCTCTTTAGGGCTTGAGGCTCTAGTAGAGACGCACGACGAAGAGGACGTAGAAAAGTCAAATTTCGCGTGCGCAAAAATAGTCGGAGTAAATCACCGAAATTTAAGCACGTTTGAGATGGATATGAGCATTTGCGAGAAGCTGTTTTCTAAAATCAAAAATGCAAGCGTCATCGTCGCAGAAAGCGGCATCTACGAGCACTCGCAGCTAAAAGAGCTTCACGCTCAAGGAGCCGACGCGTTTTTGATAGGCGAGCATTTTATGAGGCAAGAGGACTTGGCAAAGGCCGTAAAAACCGTAAAGGAGGGCTAGGATGGATCACATTTGCGCGCCGTGGAGGAGCGAATATTTTAGTAAAAAGGAGCAGGGCTGCGTCTTTTGCAACGTCGTAAATCATCCCGAAAAAGACGCGCAGACCGGCGTTTTGTTCCGCGCGAAGCGGTGTTTTGGGATCATGAATCTCTACCCGTATACGCCGGGGCACTTTATGGTGATACCTTACGTGCATACCGATAATATCGAAAGCCTAGACGAGCAGACGTGGTCGGAGATGAGCGCTTACGTGCGTGAGGGCGTAAAAATTTTAAAACGCGAACTAAACGCGGCGGGCGTAAATATCGGGATGAATCTGGGCAAAGCAGGGGGTGCGGGTATCGCAGAGCACGTGCACTATCATCTAGTGCCGCGCTGGAGCGGAGATACGAACTTCATCACGTCTATCGCTGAAGTGCGCGTAAACGGCGTGCCCTTTACTCCGCTTTACGAGAAGCTAAAAGCCGCGTTTGCGGACGTTTGCTTTAATGAGCGGTAAATTTATTTTTACCAAATTATTTTTTGGTAGAATTATCAAAATTAAAAGATATTGAGGCATACGATGAGATTTATTTTGCCGATATTTTTGTCGTTTTCTTTTGTTTTTGCAGATTTTAGTTGCGATGACGCTTTAACCGAAAAGCAGCGGTTTTTCTCTCAAAATTTAACATTTTCGGGAGAATTTGAGCCAAACTGCAAGGACTCTATCCTGGGGATAAAAGAGGCTCAAATTTTACTCTCGGCCGCTCAAAAGATCCGCGCCGAAAGCCTTGCTTGCGTCGGAAATTTGGCGACTAAAAATTTAAACGAGTTTAAATTTAAGATCCTAAAAGCCTCCTATGCGCCCGAAATTTACGCCAAAGAGCTAGAGAGCTCTGACGAATACGAAAAACTCGTATCGCAAAACAGAGCCAGGCTTCGATACTGGGGACATCAAAGTTTAAGTAACTTCACGGTCTTTAAGGACTTTAACAAAGACTACAACGCCGTGCTGGGGGCTTTAGTTACCTACTACAAATCAAATTTTAAAATAGACGAAGGCAGCGCGATTTATTATGCTTCAAAGGTCGCAAACGAGTTTTTAAAATTTGCCGCCGCGACTCTGCAAAACGGCGATATGGACGAGTTTGTGAGAAAAGTTAGCGACCCGACTTTTACAAAATACGGCATAAATGAGGCGATATATTCGGGCGCCGTCTCGCAAGCCTCGCTACAAAACGCATTTAACGCCGCGCTTCTTTACGAAAAAAGCGAGGACATCATAAAGGAATTCTTGCGCGCGGGTGTAAATTTAAACTACGGATTTGAGAGTTCGCTATTTTTCGCTCTTAAAAATTTAAATAACGTAAAGCTTCTGGTAGCTAGCGGCGCGGACGTAAACTACGAAAATCTGCTCGGCGTCACTCCGCTTTTTAAGGCCGTGCAGCTAAACGATATAAATTTGGTCAAATTTCTACTAGGAAACGGAGCTTTGGTAAACAAAAGGTTGATAGACATGAGCACCAAGCTTGCCTATAGCTCAAATTTGAGCGTCCAACTACCGAGCTTCGTAAAGCTCTGCGACTTTGACGCGGCTTCAAAAAGCGTACTGATGAGCGCGGCGGGGGCGGCTGACGTGGAGATATTGCAGCTTTTGGTAGATAACGGCGCGGACGTGCAGGCAGTGGATGATAACGGCCTAAATGCCCTAGACTACGCGATCATCGGCAAAAAAGAGATCAACGCGCAGTATCTAAGGGCGATGGGGCTTGAGTCAAATTTGATCACCGAATAAGGAGAAAATATGAAAGGAACGGCTTTTATCACGGGTGCTACGTCGGGTTTTGGCGAAGCGATAGCTAGGATGCTGAGCCGCGAAGGCTACAAGATCGTAGCGCTCGCTCGCCGCAAAGAAAGGCTCGAGGCCTTAGCTAAACAGCTTGGAAATACGCATATCATCGTTGCAGATATCCGCGATAAAAAGGCGGTTTTGGACGGCGTAGCAAATTTACCGCAGGAGTTTTGCGATATCGAAGTGCTCGTAAATAACGCAGGCCTAGCGCTGGGGCTTGAAGGAGTGGCGGAGACTAGCATCGAGGACTTTGAGACGATGGTCGATACCAACATCAAAGGCTTTTTATACTCGACCAAGGCCGTTTT
>CAURKE010000168.1:0-3111 GCA_963525055.1 uncultured Campylobacter sp.
AGACGTCACGCGCATCCGCAGCCTAGAGGGCAAACGCACGCTGGTGACGTGGGACAACCTAAAGAAAAAATACGGGGAGTGATCGTCGCGGCTTTTAAATTTGATAAATTTAGTTAGTCATTGGCGAGTTTGTTTTTTTGACCTCGCCTGACCGTACAACCCTGCGCGAAGATCATGCGAGGCGCGGCGATCAAATTTTATCGATCTTAAAATTTGTGTATTTTTAGCGGCAGTTGTATGCCAAAGCTTACAAAAGTTCTTTAAATTTGGATAGATCCGCGCCTGCGGAGAATAAAAATCCGCGGTTTATCGGCGGGATGGCGAGCCGCCTGCACGCTTCTTTAAATTTCTTTTCCATAGCCGTTTTGATATATGGCGTTACAAGTATAAAATTTACGCCCGCACCCACGGCTACCTTGCCGCCAAGCACACAGTCGGCGCCGTTTTCTAGACAGCGAGTGCATTCGTTTCGCTGTGCGGCGCTTAGCACGAGTCCTAGCCGCTTGCACGCCTGATCGACGCCGCGAATCTCGTTTGTGCCGCGTTTTATGAGATAAATTTTAGGCTCGGGATTAGAAATTTCGGGAGTTAAATTTAACGCATCGGTCGCCAAAAACTCAAAGCTTTTTTTCACGCCGCTAAAGTATTCGTCCAAAAAAGGCTCGCTAAATTTAGCGCGAATAAATCCGCGTTTAAACTGGTCCGTTAAATTTGTCTCGTCGGTGAAGTATTTTAGGTTTCGCCCCTTTAAAAACCGCTCCAGTTCGTACTTTCGCACGCCTAAAAGCGGACGAGCGATCACGTAGTTATCGCGAGCTTCAAGCTCCTGCATGCCCAGTAGCTCGCTAAGCCCCGCGCCGCGCCCAAGCTGCATCAAAAACCACTCGAATTTATCATCAAACTGATGTGCCAAGATCAAATTTTCATATCCGCGCTCGCGGCAAATCTCGGCAAAAAAATCATATCTGGCCGAGCGCGCTTCGTGCTCGAAATTTGACTCGCCCAGGTGCACGCTTTTTACGTAGATTTGTCTGTTAAATTTAGCCGCGAGCTGCTGCGCCGCCGCGAGCTCGTCTTTGCTCTGCGCGCGGACGTTATAATCCACGATCGCAAGGTCAAATTCCACGCCCGCCTCATCCAAAAGGTAAAAAAGCGCCGTGCTATCGACGCCGTGCGAAAATGCAAGCAGATTTCGCCCCGATTTTAGCTTGCGTAAAACGGGTGCGCTTAGCATTTTAGGCCTTTGCCGTGATCTTGCCTAGCACCTGGCTGCCCGCTACCTGCGTGATCTCGCACCAGTAGCGACCGCCGGTTTCTAGCTGCTCCACGTCGCTTTCGTTGATCAAAATTTCGCCGTCGATATCCTTGTCCCAGAGCGCCTTTTTCGCAGCGTAAAACATCTCGCCCTCG
Source organism: uncultured Campylobacter sp. (assembly GCA_963525055.1). Lineage (GTDB taxonomy): Bacteria > Campylobacterota > Campylobacteria > Campylobacterales > Campylobacteraceae > Campylobacter_A. The sequence continues at coordinate 1,411 of CAURKE010000168.1, forward strand.
CTACTTTCGCCCTCGAGCGAGACGATAAATTTTTGCCCTAGCTCCTGCGCGAAGCTCGCTTCGATCGCGGCGCGAGTGATCTTTTCGATTTTGCTTAGGCGCTTTGAGATGATTTTGGCCGGCACCTGCTCCATCTCGTATGAGAGCGTGTCTTCTTCTTTGGAGTAAGCAAACGCCGAAACGCGGTCAAATTTAAACTCCTGCAAAAACGCGCAAAGCTCGTCAAATTCGGCTTCGCTCTCGCCCGGGTGTCCGACGATGACGCCCGTTCGTAAAAACGCATCAGACGCGCTTTTCATCAAATTTAAAAGCTCTTTGATCCGCGCCGCGCCGCTTCCGCGCCTCATGATTTTTAGCATTTTGTCGCTTGAGTGTTGGATCGGCATATCAAAGTAGTTTACAAACACCGGCGAGGCGATGATGCGCTCAATTAGCGCGTTTGAGGTCGTGCTAGGATAGAGATAAAGTATGCGCGCGGTTTTGACGCCCTCGATCTTCTCGACCGCGTCGATGAGAGAGATGAGCCCGTCGCTAACCGCGTGATCGCGCATATACGAGCTGCTGTCCTGTGAGAGGAAGCTAAAGTCGTAGTAGCCCTTTTTTACGAGTTTTTGCACCTCGTCTACGATGTTTTCGAGCGCGCGGGATTTTAGCTTGCCCTTAAAGGTCGGGATCGCGCAAAAGCTGCATTTTTGATTACAGCCCTCTGAAATTTTGATGTAGGCATGGTAGTTTGAGCCAGTTATCACGCGCTCTTCGCTTGCTTGCAGGTAGGTATCGGGGCTAAATAAATTTTGCTTTTTTAGGATGATTTCATCGATCTTGTCGTAGTCTCCGACGCCGGTAAAAAGATCGACCTCCGGTAGCTCCTTCATCAGCTCCTCGCGGTAGCGCTGCATCAGACAGCCAGTGACTACGAGCAGGGAGCCTTTTTTTCGCGCTTCGTGCATATCAAGGATCGCGCGGATACTCTCCTCTTTTGCCGAGTTTATAAAGCCGCAGGTGTTTACGATGATGACGTCGGCAGAGGCGACATCTGGCGTGATCTCGTAGTTTTGCAGGCGTCCGAGCATGATTTCAGAATCCACCAGATTTTTGTTACAGCCCAATGATACTAAGTGAAGTTTGCCCATCTTATACCCACAGATTGTCGATCAGGCGCGTTTTGCCTACGTACGCGGCGACTAGAATGATGGTGTTGTCCGGCTCTATTAGCGAGATCTCGTTTAAATTTCTATCGACGATCGCGACGTAGTCGACGTTTAGCGGCTCTAGAGTTTGTAGCATCTCGCCTTTTATCGTTTGTGCGCTTAGCTCGCCAGCCGCGATCAAATTTGAGGCTTTTTTAAGCGAATGCGAAAGCTTAAGCGCCTCTAGCTTTTGCCCCTCGTCTAGGTAGGCGTTTCGCGAGCTAAGCGCCAGTCCATCTCGCGCGCGAACGATCTCGCAAGGCACGATCTCTAAATTTAAAAAACAGGTCTTTACGAAATTACGCACGATGAGCAGCTGCTGCGCGTCCTTTTTGCCCATATAGACGCGCTTTGCGTTTGTTAGATTAAAGAGCTTGTTTAGCACGCGAAGCACGCCGTCAAAGTGTCCGGGACGAGTCTTACCCTCGAGCACGCTTGCTAAATTTTCAGGCGCGCTGATTAACGGCTCGGTATCAAAATATAGCTCCCTAGCCTCAGGCGCAAACATCGC
>CAURKE010000169.1:0-3093 GCA_963525055.1 uncultured Campylobacter sp.
AAACGGCGCCGAGCACGATCCTAAAAAGGGCTTTGAAATATTTTCAAAACTTTGCGATAGCGGCTACGACGACGGTTGTAAATTTGTAGCGATGGGCTACAGAGACGGCAAAGGCGTAGAGAAAAATATAGACAAAGCCGTCGAAATCCTAAGCCAAATTTGCCAAGGCGAAAGGTTTGACGGATGTGCGAAGCTAGGCGAAATATACCAAGACGATACCTACGGCAAAAAAGACGAAGCAAAAGCGTACGAGTACTATCTCCTGGCCTTCACGAAAAAAGAACATGAAGCCTCCGGAAAATACGTAAAAGATAAAGACAACGCCGCAAAAGCTTGCGAAGCAAAGATCGCGCTAGGATACGAATACGCGGGCTCTGCACACTATCAAGAATAGCAGTTCGCCAAAGCCGCGGAGTATTTTAACAAAGGCTGCGAGCAAAGTCTGGTCGAGTCTTGCCTGTTTGCGGGCTACACCTACTACATGCCGCCGGCTGCAAGCGGAGTCGAAAAAGATCTTGAAAAGGCCAAAATTTACTTCAAAAAAGGCTGCGACCTAGGCTCGGATCAGTGTTGCAGCACTCTAGAAAATATCAAATAAACCTCAGGCGCAAATTTAACCGTTTGCGCCTAAATTTATCTTTTAAACCCCATAAATCTACGGATCGCGGAAGTCAAATTTTACGCTCAAATTTAGGCTCATAAACCTAGACCAAATAGTAGCCCGCCAAAGCCGCAGCGGCGACAACGATAGTAAGCGCGGCCGTTAGTTTATATAGCCGCAAAGCTCCCGCGCAGCGACTTTTCATATCGCGGATTTTAGGTGGCTTGCTAGCTAATTTTAGCTCCGTAAGCGCCGCGTCAAATTTGCCGCAATCAAGCCTCCCCTCCGCAAAATCTTTAAAGATAAGCGCGTCAAAATGCAGCCTAACGTGCAGATAAAACAGAGCCGCAAAAGCCGCTAAAAAGCCCGCAATAACGGCAAAATTTGCAAAAATCGTAAGGCAGACGGCCAGCTGAAGTAAATTTAACAAGAAAAATAGCCTATGCGTCGCTAAAAATCTAGCCGCAACCAGCGCTAAGACTCTATCGTCCGTCCTTTGGCGGCATTTTCGCTCCCCGCCTTGCGCCGCTTTTTCGTTTTGCTCCGCATTCGTCATTTTCCCTCCTCATTTTGGGCGTTTGGTTAAATTTCCGTTTGTTTTCGCCGAAAATTTACAATGCCGCTTGTTTTTTTGTCCGCAGATTTTTAAATTTGATCCCTCAAACCGGACTTGAACAAATTTAGCCTGCGCCTATTTCGCGCTTAAATTTGCCGCTTCTTTACTCCGCTTTCAAATTTCGCGGGCGCGGGCAGCTATCTGTTCTATCCGCTCGCGCAGCGAGCTAGCGACCGCGATCTTTTCGCGGCGCGATTTTAGTAAATTTAGCGCGTCCTCAAATCCTAGTCCCGCGTAAATCACCAGCCAAGCAAGCAACACCGACGTGCTCCTGCCGTAGCCCAGCGCGCAGCAGACCAGCACCTTTTTGCCATTCTCGGCGGCTCGTTCGTTCGCGCCTGTAAGATTTTGCCCCGCCTCGGCGATTTCGCTTTTGTTTGCCGCGCCGCGCGTTTGCAGATTTGCCCGCGCATCCGTTTGCTCGTCAAATTTCAAATTTTGCTCGTTCGCGTAGCCGTTTGCTTCGGCGCCAAAATTTGATCCTAACTCCGCCGCCATTTGCAGTAAATTTTCGCCGCCGCCAAGAGTCGTTTTTACTATCCGCTCAAGCTCGTCCGCACCTCGTTTTAGCTCGTCTACGCTCGGCGTTATCATATCTAGCATGAGTAGGCTCGCGTAAATTTGCGTGCCGCTAGGCCTCTCAAACTCGGCTGCGCAGTCAAGCACCGCGTCAAATTTGCCCGCCTGCTTAACCGAGCCAAGATAGAGCCCTGGCAAAATCTCGTCTGAAAGCCGGCGTCCGCGCAGCCAAAAGAGCGCATTTAGCCGCGCTACGCAAAGATAGGGAAAAAGTAAGGCTTTAGCCGCGAAAGCGTGACGGCCTTGCCCGTTTTTAGCAAAAACTCCCGCGCCAAAAAACGCGTAACCGCAGGCGACCAGCGCAAAACTAAGGCTCGCCCACGATAGCCACAACGCCCACGCGCCCCAAATTTTAGCTCCCGCAATCGCCGCAAAAAGCATCAAAAACGCAAGCCCCAGATATAGCGCCGCCCATTTGTAGCGCGCAGTCTCCGCGGCCATGGCAAATCTAAGCGGCTCGCCATCCATCGGACGAATGAGCAGCACGAAACAACCGGCGGCTAAACCCGTCGGAATGTCGATAAAATGGTGCTGATACGTGGTCAGTACGCTAAGGCCGATGAGTGCAAACCACGCTACGAGCGCCGCTTTAAGCCAAACCGCGCGCGCCTTGCGAAGGTAAAATGCGCCCACGACGACGCAAAGTATGATGTGCAGCGACGGGGCTTGATTAAACGGGAGGTCAAAGGCGGCGAGGCTCGAGAACAAAAAACCGCTAAAGCCTGAAACTGCGGGCTTTTCCCACGACATTTGCAGAGGAAAAGCGATAAAAAACAGCGTCGCAATCATCTGAGCGACTAGCAGCTGTGTAACGTAGCGCGCGAGCTCCCCGGCGCCACGGCAGAGGAAAAATCCAAGCGCGTAGAGTAAATTTAGCGACCAATACGGCACGATGCTCCACGCCCAAAACGGCAGCGCGCACTCCCATGCGAAATAAATCTCCGGCACGTTTGCGCGAGTACTCGCGAGGGCGTTCGTGGCGCCGTAGCTAGCGTAAAATATCGCCGCAACGACGACTAGCGCGGCCAGCTGCGATAAAAACGGTTTTGTTTTCATTTTTGCCTTTTTTTGCTAATTCTATCAAATTTTAGCAGTTTTGCGCTTTGGCGGCTTAATTGGTTCAAGATCGCTCGCTTAACGTAAATTTGTAAATTTTACTCGCCGAGACCCGAATCTTTAAGGTGCTAAATTTGAATTAGTCAAATTTATCGTTATGAATTAAACTTTTTGTGCAAGTCAATTTTTCTTGTTAAGGGGGAAGGGGCTTGAATTACGAAGTCGCTCCCTTCCCCCTTAA
>CAURKE010000170.1:0-3065 GCA_963525055.1 uncultured Campylobacter sp.
AATTTACGCTTTTAAGAAAACGTAAATTTTAAACGGATTATAATCGCCGAGTTTTGTATTAAACTATGATTTTTTGATTAAGCCATCTTGCCTCAGATATAGCTCGTTTGACTCACGGTTCGTTGATTTTGCTCGCCCAAGATAAGCGCATATCCGCTACCTTGCGCATTTTGGATTAGCTCTGGGTAGAGTTTTTTGCGTAGTTTATACACGAAGCTTCGTATCGCGTCAGCCGTGCAGCTACCCTCCTGCCAGACGCACGCCTCGATCATCTCAAAGCTCACTACACGTCCCTGATTTTTTAGAAAAAGATGGAGTAAATTTTGCTCTTTTTTCGTTAGCGCCACAGGCTCGCCGTCCTTTGTCAGCTGCCTGCTAAAGGCATTAAATTTAAAGCCGTTTTTTAGATCGACCTCCGCAAAATCATTTTTAAATTTATTCGCCGCAAAGCTCATTTGCATGATGAGCTCGCGCTTTTCAAAGGGCTTTTTTAGTACGCCAAAGCTACCTAGCTCTATCGCGCTAATCACGTTTTCGTCGCTACCATATGCGGTGAGAAAAATAATGGGCACGTCCTTATCCAGCTGCCTAATGCGAGCCGCCATCTCAAGCCCGTTCATATGCGGCATGTTGATATCTGAAAGCACCAAATTTATGCCCTTTGCCTTAAAAACCTCCAGCGCCTCTTTCGCGTTTGTGCAGGCGTAAACCTCGCTCACGTAGTTTTCGACCGACATTTTGATACTCTCGCGCAGGCTCTCGTCATCCTCGACGATGAGCAAATTTACGCCGTTTAAGATATTTTTTATTTTGCTATACACGCTAGCCTCGTTTCTTGCTTGTGTTTCTTAAGTCCGCAAACTAATTTTTAAATTTATAGCCATGTCTAAATTTCGCCCAAAAATAGCGTAAATTTAGTCGGATTTGCCGCGCTTTCAAGCTCCAGCGCGCCACCTAGCTTTTTTACGGCAAGCTCCCTAGCTACGTTTAACCCCGTGCCCGTGCCCATATTTTTCGTCGTAAAAAACGGCTCGAAAATCTCATCGCTATCTGCTTTTACTCCGCCGCCGTTATCGCTCACACTCACGCAGAAAAGCTCGCCCGCCCTCTTTAGCTCGATCAAAATTTGCGGCGTTTCGCATCCGCTTTCGACCAGCGCGTCCTTAGCGTTTGAGAGCAAAGAGAGCAAGATCTGCCTCACGTAGCTAGCGACGCTTTTAGCTCGCATTTGCCGCTACTGCTAGCAAATTTTAGCTCTATGCCGTGAGAGTTTAGCTCGGGCCGCACTATCAAAATAAGCTCGTTTATGATATTAACGAGATTAAATTTCGCCGCCGCCTCGCCGCTCGCGTAAAAATTTCTAAACGCCTTTATCGTTTCGTCCATGAGCCTTAGGCTCTTTTTGCAGGCTGCGATTTGAGCCGGTATGCGCTCAAATTCGCCCTCGCGCGCGCACTCCTCGATATTATCCAGATACAGCCCCATCGCGCTTAGAGGCTGACGCTGCTGATGCGAGATGGAGTTTATCATCTCGCCTACCAGCGCGGTTTTGGCGTGAACTAGCACCGAGCGCCTATGCTCAAGCTCTTTTTTTTTCGAGCTCTTTTTCGTGCGTGACGTCGGTGACCGCGAGGATAAATCCGTCAAATTTCACTCCGCCCTCAAGCACGTTTGAAACGTTTAGCCTGTAGCTTTTTTGGTCCTTTTTTACTATAAAATCGCTCGAGTTTAGCGGGCTATTTTTGAGATTTTTAAAGCTCTTTAGTTCGCCGAGCTCCTGCGCCGCAGCGATCATCTCGTCAAATTTCGCTCCGTAAAAAACCTTGGGCGCCAGAGCGAAAATCCGCTCGAATTTTTTATTTATAAATTTTATGACGCCATTTTTGTCCGCGTACAAAAGCCCCAAATTTAGCGTCTTAGCAAAGGCTCGCGCGACCTCGCTAGGCCCGCTTGCGTTACTCTTTATAGCCCGCGATGTCAAGCCCAAAGCCCTTTAATGCGACGAAATCTTTGTTTTTATTCGCGCTTAAAAGCTCGATCCGGCTGACGCCTAGCTTGTGTAAAATTTGCGCGCCGATGCCGTAATCCTTGACCTGTCCGCCGCACTTCTCCTCGCCTTGTAAAAACACCGCGACGCCGCCGTTTTTGGATAGATACTCAAGCGAGTCTCGCAAGTCGTCAAATTTATCCGAGCATAGCAGCTCCACGTCGCTTGAAATTTGATGAAATTTGACCGCGGTTTTATCCTTTATCTCGCCGAAAACAAAGGCATAGTGTCGCTCGCCCTTGTGATCTAGGATCTCGCATTTTAGGGCGTCAAAGCCAGCTATCTTAGCCTCGCTTTTTTCTTTTATCTCGATTAGGCTTTCGTGTTTTAGACGGTACTGCACGAGCTCGGAGACCGAGACCATATTTAGCCCGAATTTCTCGCAAAACGCCTCTAGATCGGATCTGCGAGCCATATTTCCGTCCTCTTTTACGATCTCGCAGATGACGGCTGCTTGCGTTAGGCCGGCAAGCTTGCATAGATCCACCGAGCCTTCGGTGTGTCCCGTGCGGCTTAGCACGCCGCCTTTTTTAGCGATGAGCGGGAAAATATGCCCCGGCCGCACAAAGTCCTCGGGCTTTGACATCGGATCGGCTGCCAGGCGGATCGTGACGTCGCGCTCGTAGGCGCTCACGCCCGTGGTCGTGTTTTTGGCGTCTATGGTGACGGTAAACGCTGTCTCGTGGCAGGATGTGTTTTTATCCACCATCAAATTTAGATCGAGGCGACGCGCGATCTCCTCGTTTAGCGCGAGGCACAGCACGCCTTTTGCGTGAGTTATGGCGAAATTTACCTTTTGCGTGTCGCTAAAGGTCGCCGCAAATACCAGATCACCCTCGTTTTCGCGGTCTTCATCATCGACCATGACGACCATTTTGCCGTTTTTTATATCGTTTATGGCCTGCTCTACTCTATCCATCGTTATTCCTTGTTTAAAAATTTAGGGTAATTATACATTTTTAGCTTTGAATTTAGGCTTTTGCGCGGGCTTGGCTTGAGATTTTACGGACTTTTAGAT
>CAURKE010000171.1:0-3063 GCA_963525055.1 uncultured Campylobacter sp.
CAAAGCGTAGGCATAGGCAGGGATTTGCAAAATTATTTTAATGCATGGAACAACCTCGCCTCAAACCCAACCGAGGGCTCGCAAAAGATAAATTTGCTAAATAACGCTAACACGCTCTCAACCAGCATTAACAAAGCTAGCGACATGCTAACTAAGATCCAAAAGGACGTGGACTCGCAGATAGAGGTTACAGTAAATGAAATTAACAAATACGCCAAGCAAATCGCGCAGATAAATAAAGAGATCGTGCGCGTCGAGTCCGTGGGCAACACTAGGGCAAACGATCTGCGCGACAAACGTGATCAACTCGAGCTTGCTATGTCAAAGCTTGCGGGTATAAGCGTGTTTAAGGGCGAACTACAAGGCACTGACGTCGATCCTACAGTAACCGACATAGGCACTAAGCACCAGATAAATATCTCGGGATTTAATATAGTTGACGGCGTAACCTATCATCCGTTAAAGATAGATAAAATGAACAATAGAAGCGACTTTAAAGGCGTTTATTTTGAGAGAGAGGACGGCAAAAAGGTCGATCTAAACGGACGTATCCAGGGCGGTAAACTGGGCTCGGCTCTAGATCTGCGCGGACGCAGGATGGATGATAGCGGAGAGTTTCAGGACGGAACGATACAAAAATACATCGACAACCTAAATACCTTCGCCAAAGGCATCATAAACGAGACGAACAATATCTACGCAAGATCGGCTGTAGAAAACGCCGTAACCGACGAGATAAAAGACTTAAGCGACTCTAGAACGCTCATGAATTTTAATAACGACATCAAGCACGGTAGCTTTGACGTCGTAGTTTATAACAACCAAGGCCAAGAGGTCGCTCGCAAAACGATCAACATAAATGCCTCGACCTCGATAAACGATAACACTCGCGGCAATTCCATCGTGCGCGACTTTAACTCCGACACTGACGATAACGGCGATAACAACTCGCTAAACGACGTGGATGATTATTTTCAGGCAAACTACCAATACGACGCGGCGACCGGCAGGGGAACGTTTGGCGTCATACCGAAAAGAAACGCCGGCGAATACAGCGTAGCTTTCATCGATAAAGGTACGAATTTCCCGGGTATCATCGGGCTAAATAGGGTATTTGAAGGCGATAAAGCTAAAAATATGAGCGTAAAAAGCGAGCTGATGGAAAATCCGCACAAGCTAAAAGCCTACTCAAATCCGACTCCGGGCAACAACGAAGTCGCAAACGATATGGTACAGCTGCAATACAATAAAATCGTATTTTACTCCAACAAGCACGCGGATAAAGAGGAGAGCATCGAGGGCTACTACCGCTATATCACGTCCGATCTAGCTAGCGAGACGCAGGCAAATAACGACCTAAACGACGCAAATACCGCCATCCACAAAGTCGCGATGTCCGAACATCAGTCCGTTAGCGGCGTAAATTTAAACGAAGAGCTGACAAATCTCATACGATTTCAAAGCAGCTACGGCGCGGCGGCGAAAATCATCACGACCGTAGAAAAGATGCTCGATACCTTGCTAACCGTCAAACAATAAATTTAAATTTCTTTTAGCCTTTTTGGTTTAAAATCTCAGCCAAAAAGGCTAAAAATGGACTTAAAAACCCTCCTAGATCAAAACGTAATCTCTAAAAATACCCATGCGGACTTGTTTGCCGCCGCTGATCCGCTACAAGTCGCGAGCAAATTTAAAACGCCGGAGATCTCGCTCATCTGCGCGCTTTTTGCTTACGGCAACGCAAAACTAATCGTAAATTTTCTAAATTCGCTCGACTTTTTGCTGTTAGATAAAAGCGAGGAGCAAATCATTTCAAATTTGACGCGGCACAAATACCGCTTTCAAAGTTGCGAGGACGTGCGGCAGATTTTTATCACCGTTTCGCGCCTAAAAAAGCACGGCGATATCGAAAGTGCAGTGAGATCTGGCTTTGAAAAAAGCGGCTCGATGATAGAGGGCGTAAACGAACTTATCAAATTTATATACTCGCTAAACCCTTACCGCTCGGATGGGTATGAGTTTTTCTTCGGCAAGCCGTACGAAAAAGCGCCGCAAAGCCCGTATAAACGCTACAATATGTTCCTGCGCTGGATGGTGCGAGATAGCGACATCGATCTTGGGCTCTTTAAAAGCCTGCCAAAAAGCAAGCTCCTCATGCCTCTTGACGTGCACACGCACCGAGTTTCGCTAAATTTGGGCTTAATCTCTCGCAAAAGCTATGATTTTAGGGCCGTGCGCGAGCTAACGGACAAGCTTTGCAAATTTGACCCCGCCGATCCGATCAAGTACGACTTTGCGCTCTACCGCATCGGCCAAAGCGGCGAACTAGCGCAAATTTTAAGCGAGATAAGGTAAATTTGACGGGTTTTTCTCGCGAAACAGCGGCAAATTTAAGACCTCGCGGCGCATTAAATTTAAGAAAATTTAAAGCCTAAATTAATCAAATTTAGGCTATAGTTACCTCGCAATTACATTTTAAGGAGAAAAAATGAAAAAAATCGTTTTAGCTAGCGCGGCTCTAGGCTGCCTACTCGCTACTAGCGCTCTTGCGCACGAGGAAAAAGTCTTTGATCCAAAGGCGGGCAAGCACCTAGTCGTCACTATGGAGCAACTAAGCGAAAAGGGCAACACTGTCGTTGGCGAGGTAGTAGTGGTCGAGACTAACTACGGCGTGGCGTTATTCCCGAATCTTAAAGGCCTTGAGGGCGGCGCGCACGGATTTCACGTGCATCAAAACGCAGACTGCGGCGCAAATGAGAAGGGCCTAGGCATGAAAGCGGGCGGTCACTGGGATCCGGCCGAGACTAAAAAACACTCTTTTGCATGGGACGACAACGGCCACAAAGGCGATTTGCCTGCGCTTTTCGTCGATGCCGAAGGTAACGCGGTTTATCCGGTGCTAGCTCCGAAAATCAAAACAATCGACGAGCTAAAAGGCCACTCGCTAATGATTCACGTCGGCGGCGATAACCACAGCGACCATCCAAAGCCACTTGGCGGCGGCGGCGCTAGAATGGTTTGCGGCGTTATAAAATAATCCCGCATTCGCCGATTTGCCGCGCT
>CAURKE010000172.1:0-3037 GCA_963525055.1 uncultured Campylobacter sp.
TTTTACGGCGCACGAGTTCGTTTATCTCCTCAAAGCTTGCCGTCGCCGAGCCGACCTTGGCCACGACGACCGCAGCGGCTAAATTTGCCGTCTCGATCGCCTTTTTGATACCCTCTCCCGCGCCCAGCATCACGCCAAGCGTCGCTAGCACCGTATCTCCAGCGCCAGTTACGTCAAAAACCTCTTTTGCCAGAGCTGGAAATTTAACCGCCTGCCCGCCCTCTAAAAGCGCGATGCCCTCTTCCGAGATCGTGATCAGCGAATGCGTCAAATTTAGCTCGTTTTTTAGTAAATTTAGCGCCGTAAAAAGCTGCTTGTCGTTTTCTATTTTAAAGCCCACGGCCTCGCCCGCTTCTTTTTTATTTGGCGTTAGTAGCGTAGCGCCCTTGTACTTCGAGTAGTCCGCGCCTTTTGGGTCGATTAGCACGGGCTTGCCCGCATCTGCGCAGGCTTTTATGAGCTTTTGACACAGCGCAGGTGTTAGCACGCCCTTGCCGTAGTCCGATAACAGCGCGACGTCGTAGTCCTCTAGCACGTGGGCGAAATTTGCCGCCAGCTCGTCCTCGCACGTTACTGCTTCAACGCTTTCTTTATCTATGCGCACGACTTGCTGATGTGTCGCCATCACGCGACTTTTTATCGAGCTCATGCGTCCAATCTCGCGCTTGATAAACTCCGGCTTAGCGCCCTGCTCCCGCAATATCCGCTCTATCTCATCGCCCGTCTCGTCGTCTCCGAGCACGCTCATGACGCCCACTTTTGCGCCTAGTGAGAGCAAATTTAGCACCACGTTGCCCGCTCCGCCTAGGCGTTTGGTTTCGTTTTTTATCTTTACCACCTGCACGGGAGCTTCGGGCGAGATGCGCTCGCAGCTGCCCCAGATGTAGTGATCGAGCATCAGATCGCCCGCGACCAAAGCACGTACTTCACGCATTTATCTCTTCCTCGTATATCCTTTTTATCTCGGCTGCGTAGTCTTTTATGCCCTCTTCTAGGCTAAATTTAGGCTCGTATCCCAGCGCCTTTTTAGTCGGCTCGATGTCTGCTTGCGTATGGAACTGATATGAGCGCGCGTACGGGTTTGGGATGTATTCGCAAGGTAAATTTGACCCTAGCTCGCGCTGCAAGATATCCACAATCTCTTGGAAGCTTCTTGCCGTGCCCGTAGCCGCATTATACACGCCGCTTGGCGCGTTTAGGGCGAGCAAATTGGCTTGCACGATGTCTTTTATATAGACGAAGTCGCGCTTGATTTTATCGCTACCCTCAAAGAGACTCGGATTTTTCCCGCTTAAAATTTGCAGACCGAACTGCAGCACCATCGAGGCGGTTTTGTTTTTATAAAACTCCCTCGCGCCATAAACGTTAAAGTATCTCAGACCCACGACCGCTACGCCCTTTTTAGCATATTTTCGTCCCAGATCGTCCATTTTTAGTTTTGAAAAGCCGTAAACGTTATTTGGCGCTTCGCATTCGCCGACTCTTTGCGGGCTTTTTGCGTTACCGTACGTAGCGCCCGAGCTCGCGTATATCATGCGCGCGCCCGTTTTTTCGCAGATATCTAGCAGGTCTTTAAAGCTATTTAAATTCGTCCTCATTAGCTCGCCTTGCTCGGTTACTGTGGTATCCGAGATCGCCGCCTCGTGAAAGATCGCGTCGGGGGCAAATTTCTCGATCATGGCTAGCGTTTTAGCGCAGTTTATGTCGCCCTCGTAAATTTCGCCCGAAAAGCCGAGCAAATTTTTAAAATGCCCGAAGCTTTTTAGATTTCCGTTGCTAAATTTCTCGTCGCTTCTAAATTTATCCACGGCAAGCACTTCTACGTCTTTTAAATTTTCGTCAAAATAATGCGCCAAATTTGAGCCGATGAAGCCCGCCGCGCCCGTTATTACGACCTTTTTTATATCTTTCATATTTTTCCTTCTTTTTTTAAAAACTCTAGCGCCTCAGCCACGCTTTTTAGCCGGTCGCCGAGTTTTAAATTTACCCCGACGCCAGCGCTCTGCCCCGCCTGCACGTCGCTATCCTTGTCGCCTATCATGATCGAGCGCGCAAGGTCGATGTTTAGCTCGTCTGCGGCCTTTAGCAGCATGCCGGGCTCCGGTTTACGGCAACCGCAAAGAGCTTCCGGCGCGTGCGGACAAAAGTAAATTTTCTCTATCTTTACGCCCTCTTTTTCAAACTCGCCCAGCATAAAGCCGCAAAGCTCGTCAAACTGCTCTAGCGTGTAGTAGCCTCGCCCGATGCCTGATTGATTCGTCACCACGACTAGAGCGTAGCCTGCCTGCGCAAATTCCCTCAAAGCAGCGAAAATCCCCTCTTTAAAAACGAAATCCTCGCGCCTATAAACATAGCCCGCATCCTCGTTTATCACGCCGTCGCGATCAAGAAAGAGCGCCTTTTGCGGCTGCGTTTTAAGCTTTGTTTTATCCATAGCGAAAATTATACAAAAAAAATCTAAATTTAACCGAAAATCGCCGCCCGCGCCGCGCTAGAAACTAATGTAAAAAAATAATGTAAAATTTAGCTTTTAAGACTATAATACGCCTACAATTTTATCAAAAAGGATTGAAAATGAAAAAGCTTATCATTGTTTCAGGTGCAGCCGCATTGCTAGCGGGCAGCCTATTTGCCGCTGACGGCGCAACACTTTACAAAAAATGCGCGGCCTGTCACGGACCGAAAGCCGAAAAAGTGTATCTAAACAAAGTTCCTGCGCTTAACACGCTTTCAAAAGAAGATATCGCCGAGAGCCTAAAAGGCTATAAAGCTGGCACTCTAGACAAATTTAAAAGCGCAGCTATGATGAAACCTATCGCAAAACCTCTTAGCGACGACGACATCGCAGCTCTATCAGAGTACATCCCTACTCTAAAATAACCCTTTTCGGCGGAGTTTTCCGCCGATTTTTCTCTGCTTTTTATTTCGCGCTTCATTTTAGTAATTTTTTTATAAAATTTCTTTTCTTTTAAGCTTTTAGGACTATAATCTCGTCTAAATTTCTATCAAAAAGGACGAAAGATGAAAATCTATCACA
>CAURKE010000173.1:0-3037 GCA_963525055.1 uncultured Campylobacter sp.
CTCCGTGATAGCAGTGCACGAGCACGGCGCCCTCCTTTTGGCGCTCGCGAATGGTGCGCAAGACGTCCGCGATCTGCGCGGGTTTTATCTCCCAGCTTTGAAGCGGCTTGTTCGCGAGCCAAAATTGATCCCCGAACGCCCTTTTGTCGCCGCCTCTGCTAAAATGGCGCAGATTTACGATGCTTTTGATGCCAAGCTCGTGCAGCTTTGCGGCGTAGCTTCCATCAAGCTGAGCGCTGCGAAATAGCCGCTCGTCCACGCGGTAGAAATTTTTTGCTTCATCGATAAGGGTTGCTTTTTGCGATAAGTTTGGGTTTGTACCGCTCGCTGCGGTATCTGTATTTTTAGAATGCGCGTTTTGAAATTTGGCGTCTTTTACGTCCGCGAGATTTTGCTCCGCGCCGCTCGTTTTTCTAAAATTTATGGAATTCGCTTCTGTCGCAAGCTCTGCATTTACGCCGGTCGCAAAGCAAAATAAAGCCGCTAGCGCAATGGTTTTAAATTTCAAATTTCATCCTTTAAATTTGGCTAAGTTTTATGATTTTGCGTAAAATTTGACGCCAGACGGGTAATAGCAAGCGCGCCTAAATTTAACGCAAAATTTGAGCGTCAAGCCCGCCCAAATCACCGCTAGATTTCGCCACAAGCCCGCAAACCGCACTGTTAAAATCAAAATTTCGTTTTAAATTTCCCCGTTCCCGCCCTCGGTATCGCTAGATCAGCATTAGGTAGTTACATTGCGCAGTCACATTGCCCCTGTAAATTTACTGAAAATAAATCGTAAAAGGGGTGCGCCGTTTCCGCGAGTGCTAGAGTTCCGTTGCAGGGAAGGTTTTTATGCTCGCCTCTTGCGATACTTACCCGAAATTTTTCAAATTTTACGCTTTTAGCTTTCGATCAGATCGGTCTGCCAGTTCGCGCCTTGTAGCGTCGTATCAAGCTGTCTGATCTGCTTAGCTAGCTCGTCCACCTGCTTTTGCAGCGCCGCGACGTCGACCGTGCTTAGGATTTTAATCTCGCTGCGAGAATAAATTTCCACCTTTTGGGCGGCAGCTTGCGCGAAAGCCCGCAGCGCGCCCGCTTTTAGCGTGAGTACGTCGCGCTTGGCGATTAGCTCGGTTAAGCTCTTGCCGTCCGCTTTTGCGGTGCAGTTGGTTAAATTTATCCGAACGATTAGCCGCTCAAGCTCGCTTGTGAGCGCGTCTAGCTCGGCTAGCAGCGCCTTTGGCTCTTCGCTAGGATTCTCGCCCTCTTGCACCTTCGCATTATCTGCAAGCCTTGATTTTAACTGCTCGATACGTTTTTGTATATCTGCGCGCAGTATCAGCGCCTCGGCTAGTTTCATTTTCGTCCTTTTTAAATTTATTTGCCGCCGCCAAGCTGCCTATCCTGACCGTAGTGCGGCGAATACGGGCCATAAAGCAAGCAGTCACGGCAGTCGGTGCTAAACAAAATCGCGTCCGCGCGCGCCGAGAGGTCAAAGCTCGCGTCCGAGACCGAGTCGGCGATCTGTTTAACTAGCGCGGAGACTAGCATGCCGATGAGGTTGCCGCCGCCGTCGCCCGAGTCGTTTGCCGCGGTGGCGCTTTTTTGCCAGAGTACGGCGCCGGTGTTTAGATCCACTAGAGTCGCCGCTACGCTCACGCGCGTGACGCTGCTAATCAGCATATACGATGTGCCGTAGTCCGCGACGTTTAGATACAGAGCGGCATCAGCGCCAAATATCTGCTTTAGCTTGTACGTGGAGACTTGTGCGATCTCCGCCGCGTCGTAGATGCCGTTATTTTTAAAGGTCTCGTTTACGAGCGCGGGCGAAAATACGTAATACCCCGCCTCGCTAAGCGGATAGAGCGCATTTGCCAGCACCGCTGCGGAGGCCTTTATCTCGGATGAGTCGCTGGCGGGCATCATGACGACGATCGAGCGAGGCTTGGTCTGTAAAAACGCCGAGTAGTCGTAAACCTCGGGCTGCGATCCTGCGCACGCTCCAAGAAACAGCACCGCAAACGCGCAAAGAAGCGCCGATTTTATTTTATTTTTCATTTTGGCTTCCTTTTGCGGTCTTGCTCGTTTTGGCTTGTTTTACTTGTTCGTTTTTCAAATTTTGCTTGCTCGTTTGCTCGCCTAAATTTGAGCCTTTGTCGCTTAAATTCGGCTCGCTTGTGCCTGGTTTTTCCTTCGTCTGCTCGCTTAAATTTGCCTCATTTTTGCCCGCCGCGCCTTTAGTTTTGCTATTTTGATTTAGCAAAAACATCGCGTAGTCGCGCGACTCGGGATAGAGCTCGGCTTCTTTTTCGACGTAGGCTTTAAATTTAGCCCCGTTTCCTTGCGAAAGATAGAGTAAGCCTAGATGCGCGTGTAGTCCGGGCGGAGCTTTGGCGGCTCTTTGATAGGCTTTTTGCAGGCTCTCCTCGAGTGCGGCGATCTGCGCGCCCGCGTCGCCCTCCTGGGTTAGGTACTCGTAGACCGAGCTCGTGTAGGCGCCATCCCAGTAGTATAGCTGCCTAGGCGAGTCGTCCGCGCAGCTCGAGAGTAGCATGGCGGCGGCGGAGGCGAGCGCGAAATTCGCTAGAGTTTTAAAGCGCAAAATTTATCCTTATTTCGCGTTAAAAGCGCCGCTTTCAAGCCCGCGCGTTAGGTTATTTACGGCCTCGATGATGGCTAGGCTTAGCACCTTGCCGTTTAGCGTCGAATCATACCCCGCGCTTCCGCCAAAGCCCAGCACCTCGCGGTTTGATAGTTCATACTCGCCAGCGCCCTGAGTGGAGTAGATCACCTCGGAGTTTTTCACGTCCACGACGTTAAGATTTATCTTCGCGTAGGCGGTTTGGGTTTTGCCTTTGCCAAGTATCCCAAAAAGCTGGTGATCGCCCGTAGTTTTGCGGCCAAACTCCGTCACGTCGCCCGTGATGACGTATCTTGCGCCCTTGATGTTTTGCGCCTCTTTGTTTAGCGCGCCTTCTTCTTTGATGGCGCGCATGTTGCTGCGGTCAAGCACCGAAAAGCGTCCGCTTTGCTGTAAATTTGAGATAAGGAT
>CAURKE010000174.1:0-3031 GCA_963525055.1 uncultured Campylobacter sp.
TTAAATTTAGAGATGTTTATCTCAAACAGCCTGCCGTTTTTTAGCTCGTTTTCGATCAAAAATCTCGGTAAAAACGCCACGTACGTATCGGCATGGTTTGACGCCAACGCGCGGCAGACCATTATCGAACCGTCTAGCGAATACGCCACGTCAAGCGCATGCGCGTCCACGCCGTGCTTATGCAAAATATCATCAAGATAGGTGCGCGTTCTGTCTTTGATAAATTTAAATTTAACCAGCTCCTCAGCCTTCACGCTTTCGGCGATTTTTTTATTTGAAACCAAAATAAGCTCGTAGTCAAATAGTTTTTTAACGAGCAAGCTGCTATCAAGCGACTGCTCCAGGATGATAGCGATGTCACTGCGGCGGTCTTTTAGGTAGTTTATGAGTTCGCTCTGCTCTTTTATCCTGATATCTAGCTCGCTGCCTACGCTTTGAGAGATTTTATCCAGCAGCATCGATATGACCGCCTCGGCGATGAGCTGCGTGGTGGCGATGACTAGCGGCACCTTGTCCGTTTTTATGCGTGCTAGCTCGTCTTTAAAGCGAAACATCGCGCTTTCAAACTGAGTACAGAGTTTATAAAATTTCTCGCCCTCGTGAGTTAGGACGATGCCGTTTTTCTTACGCATTATTAGCGTTGTTTGCAGCATCTCCTCGAGCTTTTTCATCTGCAAAGTAACTGCGGGCTGCGAGATACCTAGAGCCCTTGAGGCTTTTGAGAAGCTTCTTTCTTTCACTATCTCCATAAAGGTATAAAATTTACTAAAATCATTGATCATGTCGGGCTCCTTATTATTATATCAGCTTATAAAATCATATTTTTAATATTGTATTGATTTATATCTGAAAACGCTCTTAATCAGACCCAAATTTAAATCAGCGGCGATTTTTAAGCTTATTTTGTTAGAATTTAATCATTTTAATAAATAAAGCAGGAATTTTAATGCCCGATTTACTAGACGAACTGAACGAAAGCCAGCGCGAGGCGGCCTCGCATACGGACGGAGCGATGTTGATTTTAGCCGGAGCCGGCAGCGGCAAAACCAAAACCATCACCACTCGCCTAGCCTATCTCATAAGCGAGCTAGGCATCCCGCCGTCAAATACCCTAACGCTAACCTTCACCAACAAAGCCGCAAGCGAGATGCGAACCCGCGCGCTAAATATGCTAGGAGCCGCCGGTAAAAATTTCACTCCGCTACTTTGCACTTTTCACAAATTCGGGCTTTTGTTTTTGAAATTTTACATCGACCGCCTAAAGCGTAAAAACAACTTCGTCATCATCGACACCGACGATAAAAAGCGTATTTTAAAAGGCTTTGAGGGCGATATCGCAACCTCTGTTCTAGCTAGCGAGATCTCAAATTTTAAAAACTCGCTTTTAAGCGTAGAGGAGGTTTTAAATCACGGTGGCATGTTTGCAAACGGGCAAAATTTCAAAGACGGCTACCACGCAAAGCTAGCAAACATCTATAAGCTTTACGAGGAGTATTTGGCGGCAAATAACCTCGTGGATTTTGACGACCTGCTCTGCCTTAGCTATAAAATTTTAGACGAGGACGAGGCTCTAGCGCGCGAAATCTCGCAGCGATACTCCTACATCATGGTAGACGAGTATCAAGACACCAACGACTTGCAGTATAAGCTCCTGCGCAAGCTCTGCTGCACGCACGAAAATATCGCTGTCGTGGGCGACGATGATCAAAGTATCTACGGCTGGCGCGGCGCGAGAATCGAAAATATATTAAATTTTAAAGACCAGTTTAAAGACGTCAAGGTCATAAGGCTAGAGCAAAACTACCGCTCGACGAGTCAAATTTTACGCGCGGCAAACGAGCTCATCGACCATAACAGAAACCGCCTAGGCAAGGAGCTAAAAAGCACCAAAGAAGGTGGCGAGGACGTCGCGCTAATGGAATCAGACGACGAAACGATGGAGAGCCTAAAAGTAGCCAAACGTATCAAAAAGCTGCTTGATAGCGGCGCGCAGGCTAGCGATATCGCGATCTTGTACCGCATAAACGCCCTCTCCCGCTCGCTCGAAGAGGGCCTAACCAAAGAAAAAATCCCGTACAAAATGGTCGGCGGCGTCAAATTCTACGAGCGTGCCGAGGTCAAAGACGTCATCAGCTACCTAAGGCTAGTCGCGAACGAAAACGACGACTTTTCGCTAAAGCGCGTCATCAACCGCCCAAAACGCGGCCTTGGCAAAGTAAGCCTCGCAAAGATCGAAAAAATCGCCTTCGAGCATAAGCTTTCGCTATTTGAAGCGATATCTAGCCTAGATGAAAACGACAAGGATCTAAGCAAAAAGATCGTCTCAAGCCTTGGCGAATTTGCGGCAAATTTAAGAGAGCTAAAAGAGTGCGACTCGCCGTACGAGCTAGTGGATAAACTAGAAGCGAAATTTGGCATCAAAAAATACTACGAGAGCTTGCCCGACGGCGCCGAGCGCGTGGCAAACATCGACGAGTTTTACGCTACGATCAAAGATCAAATCAAGCAAAATCCAAGCTTTTCTATCGAGGAGTTTTTAAACGAGATCGCGCTACAAAGCGAGCAGGATAACATCGGCGGCGAGGCGATCTCGATCATGAGTATCCACGCCAGCAAGGGGCTTGAGTTTGAGCACCTTTTCGTAATCGGGCTCGAGGAAGGGTTTTTCCCGCTTCTTGGCGACGGCAGCGACATCGAGGAGGAGCGACGCCTAGCCTACGTCGCCATCACCCGCGCTAAAAAAACGCTAACGCTAAGCTTTGTAAATTCACGCTTTTACAAAGGTCAGCGAACGAGGCTGGAAAAGAGTAGATTTTTAAGCGAGGCAGGCGTTTGCAGCGGCAGCCTCATCATCCAGACGCAAACGCAGACCGCCGGCGAATACAAAAAAGGCGACCTCGTCAAGCATAAAATTTTCGGTATCGGGCGCGTGACGGCGGTAACGAAGATCAAAAAAGAGCTAAAACTAACGATAAATTTCGGCGGAATCAGCCGCGAGATAATGTCTAGCTTCGTCGAAAAAGCGGTGTGA
>CAURKE010000175.1:0-3028 GCA_963525055.1 uncultured Campylobacter sp.
AAAGGTAAGATTTAGACTAGCGCAAAGGATGGAAACGCGAGCCTAAATTTTACCTTTTATGCGGTCAAATTCGGCAGTGCGACGCAAGTAAAATTATTTAAATCAATCGCCAAATCTCGCACGGTTTTAGCGACCCTATGCGGCGGCCTTGCTCGACGTAAATTTCCGTTAGATTTGACGCTGAAGTTTTCGCGGTGCGGGTTAAGGTCGTCAAATCCGGGCTTAAATTTAAAGCTAAATTTTACGGCGATATCAAACTTAAGACTAAATTTCAAAGCTCGCGACTCGTCAAAATTTAAACCAACAAATTTAACCGAGCCGCAAGCACAAAAATCCAAATTTACCGAAAGCGACCCCGAAGCGCACCGGCCGGGAGCCGCTAAATTTTACTTCTCAAACGCCTTTTCTAGGCTAAACGGAAACGCCTGATAGCCCATCGCGTTGGTCATTTTGATTTCGATTGACGGCTCTTTCGCGCCCCATTCAAACTCGTTGATATGTGGGCTAGGCACGCCGACTGGACGGCCTTTGGCGATATCAAACTGCATGCCCGCGACCGCCGAGTAAACCATCACGCTATCAAGGTCGTCTTGATACTGCGCTAGCGAAGTAACCGAGCTGTACCACTCGCTGCCGCGCTGTTTGCCGTACTCCCAGACTTGCTCGACGGTTTTAGCTTTTTCGTCGATTTTATAGACGACCGCGCGGGAGTATTTCATACCCGCCATCGCAGGCTGCTCCATGCCGCGGGTGTCGCCGTTGTCAAAGACGGTGAGATAGACGACGCCTTTTTTGGACTTGCTATCGATGCGAAACGCCGTGTGCTGCGTCCACTGCCAGTCAAATCCGCCCGTCTCGCTCTCATATCCAGGGCATTTTGAGTACTCGTCCTCGCAGACGATTTTTTTGCCGTCTTTATCTACAGGCTGGAGTAAGTAGCCCTTAAACTGATCCTTCCAGCCTTTGTGCGCGCCCATTATCCATTTGACTTTTTTGTCGCGGCCGATCTTGATGACGGCATCTTGGTGGCGGCTGGAGATGATGATGCTATCGTCGCTTGGATCGTAGTCCACGCTATTTACGTGCGCCCAGTTGCGTCCAGGGCCCGAACCCACGATGTCGCCCCATTTTTCGTTCGTATCCATCGCGGCTAGCTCGTCCGTGCTCGCGGTGTGGCCCGCCTTGCTAGCGTCGATATTTAGGCAGACCGCACCCTGATCGAGAGTTTTTAGCACGATGTCGCGATACGGATCGAGAATTTCATACAGCCTAAAATCATCTACGACGTTGCCGTCGCGATCGACCTCAACGATGACGTCGCGCACGGTGCGGACGTTTTTACCGTCGGCGCGTTTATAGTTGGCGTTTGCCGCGCGGAGGAAGTAGTGCCCGTTTTGCGCTACGTCTAGCGAGTGCGAGAAGTCGTTGTATCCCGCAGGCAGCTCGCGGTTAAAGATTTCGCGACCCATTATGTCGTATTTGGCGTATCTTTGGCCGTATCCCCACGTCATCGCGCCGTCGTCGTTTTGCTTAAAGCCCATCATGACGCCCGCGCTAAACGGCTGTTTGAGGTCGTAAATTTTACTCGGCTCCAGGTACCAGCGCACTTCGCCCTTGGTGTCTAGCACGAAGTTGTTTGGGCTGTAGTTCCACTCGATCGCGCCGCCTGCGGGGTTGTTCCACACGACTTTGGTGCCCTTGCCGGTTTTATTTACGAAGTTATTTACGTAGTAGAGACGGTTAGCGAATTTCGCGCTCGGAGCCTTTACGACTTCGATTTTATCAAACAGCGCGCCCTTTTGAGACGGCATGCCCGAGCTCTCTAGATAAATCGCGGGAGCGTAAATTTTATAGGTTTCTTTTATGTGCTCGGTTTGCCCCTTGTAAATTTTATCGTACTCGACCTCTACGGTATTTTGATAATCCGGATATAGTCCGAAAACAGGGATTCCGCCGTGCGTGCGAAGGTGTTTGTCGGCGACTTTATAGCTGATAACCTGGCCGCCCGGTTTTGGCACGATAGTGACTTTCGCGTTTGCTAGCGTGTAGCCGCCGTTTTTGATCACCGCCGTTAGAGGCGCGGTGTCGTACGGGTTTACGACCACTTCGCCGATCTTGCCTGGGATGCCGTAGTCGATGTGCGCGCCGCTAGGTCCGCCGATAGCAAGCGCGGCCGTGCTTAGACCGCCGAGTAACGCCGCAGCTAGGGCGACTGATGAGAGAGTTCTTTTCATCTTTTCTCCTTTATAATGATAAATCGTTTCATTGCCGTAATTTTATTGAATATTTCTAACGTGAAAATCACGCTATTATTATAAATAACTTAAATCCAAAAAATAATTCAAATTTTTATATTTTCCGCTAAAATTTAGCTCAAATTTTACGAATTTAATCTAAAATTTATCTTAGCGTGAGTTTTGTGGCGGTGAGAGGATATAAAATTAACCCAAACGAAATCATTTTAAGGAGCACTCCATGAACCTACTTTCTAAATTTACAAAAGGCTTTCTAGCCGTTGCGATGTTTGGCGCCCTTAGCGCGGCCGCGTTTACCGAGGGCGAGGACTACGTAAAGCTCGAAAAACCGCTATCCGTGGAGCAAAACACGCTAGTTAAGGTCTTTAGCTACGCATGCCCGTTTTGCTACAAATACGATAAAACCGTCACGCCAAAAGTCGTAGAAAAGGTCGCGGGGCTAAAATACGTGCCGTTTCATCTAAAAACCAAGGGCGAATACGGCGAGCTCGGTAGTAAAATTCTCGCCGTTTTAGCCGTGATGGATGAGGAAAAGGGTGTGAGCCTGCTGGATGAAAATTCGCTGTTTAAAAAAGCAAAATTTGCCTACTACAAAGCCTATCACGATCAAAAGCAGCGCTGGAGCGATGGTAAGGACGAGGCTGCGTTTTTAAAGACGGGGCTTGATGCGGCGGGCATTAGCGAGGCGGACTATCAAAAAAAGCTAGAGGACCCAAAGGTCGCCGAACTGCTTAAAAAATGGGACGAGAGCTACGACGTAGCCAAGATCCAAG
>CAURKE010000176.1:0-3027 GCA_963525055.1 uncultured Campylobacter sp.
CGCTCGACCACGTTTCTGATGCCGTAGCTGATGCTTAGCACGTCCACCGAGCCGCTATCAAGCGTCGTTTGCGTCGCTAACGCCTCGATAAATTTAAACTCGGGAAATTTCTGCTTGGCGACCGCGAGCATGCCGCTTGAGGGATCGACGCCGATTAGATTTTCGATTTTTGCGTTAAACTCGCCCGCCGTCTTTTGCCAAAAGCCCATCATATCGCCCGTGCCGCATGCGACGTCTACGATATTTACGCTTGAGTCTTTGAAATTTGACAAAACCGTTTTGCACGCGATTTTACGCCAGCTCACGTCCGCGCCCATGCTCAGCACGCGGTTTGCTAGGTCGTAGGTGGGCGCGATGTCGTTAAACATCTGAACTATTTTTTCTTGTTTTTCCATTTTTTCTCTTTAGATATAGTAGATTTTTAAGCCGCGCGAAAGCTTTGTGAGGCTTTTTAAAATTTTAGGCTTTGAGTCCAAAATTTCACTTCGCAGCTCGTAGATTTTTTTGTAAATTTTAGCTTGGAGTTTGTCTATGCGCTTTTGCTCGGCGCCGCTTTTTACGTGCGCTAGCAGGCCTAGCCAGATGTCGGCATCTTGCAGCGAGCCAAATGTTTCTTGTAAAATTTTGCTTTTCTTAAAGCATTTTTTAGCTGCAGCAAAACCAAAGCCGTCGCCGAAAATTTCGCTTAAGTATCTCAGCCTTTTTATCTCGATGCGGCACTTGTGAAACTGCGCGTTTTCGGTAGTTTCACTCAAATTTGAGAGAGATTTTTTGAGGCGTAAAATTTGAGCTCGCATGGATTTTGCCGCGAGTTTTTTTATCGGCGCGTCTCCTAGCTCGCCTTTAAAAAAGTCGCTTCCCTCGCGTAAAAATACCTCCCAATCGCGCAAAATTTCGTTCGCTTCGTCACTTTGTAGCTCGGCTTGGACGCTTTTGGCTAGGGTTGCGCTTAAATTTTCTAGCTCGCTAGCTAGCGACTCAAAGCCTTTTTGGCTTTTCAAAAACTCGCAAAACACGTCTATATCGCGTTTTTGGTTGGTTAGCTCGGCTAGTTTTTTAAAATTTAGCAAAAAATAACAAGCCGTTTTTTGGTCGAAAACAGGAGTGAAAATTTTAAGCAAAGAGCGCGTTTTGCGCAGATTTACGCGGATCTGGTGTAGCGCCTCGGCATCGCTAGAGTTTGCGTATTCGCTCAGGTGTTTACGAAGCATCGTAAAAATCTGAAAAAACACCGTCCGCATCGCGTCCATCGCGCCGATGTAGCTTGGTAAATTTAGCTCCAGCTCTGGGCTGTTTTGTAAAATTTCAATGCTTTTTTGCGCGTTAAATTCGCCCTGCGGCAGGCCAAAAAGCGCTAAATTTTTATTTTTATAGCGTTCGTCTTCCGTGACTTCGCTGATTATGTGCTCGGCGATAAACTCAGGCAAGCTAAACTCCGCGGCCTCGCGCTCGCTAGCAAACTCGGTCTCTAAAGTTACAAGCCCCTCTAAAGCGCCGTGAAAAATATCGACGTTACAGGCGGCGCCGTCAAGCCGAAATAAAAATCTCGTCTTTTTTATTGGAGCGGCGACTGCGTTTTTTAGGGCTTTTTTAAAGCTTTTGGTGTCCGTTTCGCTCTCGGTTTCCTCGCGCGCTAGACCGATGCCAGATTTTTGCGCGATCGTAAAAACACCCGAAGCCTCGCGAAATCTAATCTCCTCAAGCGGAGTGATTTTGACGTAAATTTGCGTCACCTCTTTTTGCTCGGTGCCGATATCGCGGGCCTTTAGCTCGCTTGTGACGGCGGCGTCACGCAGGATAAATTTACGCTCGATCTCTATCAAATTTCGCTCCTTAATATGAAAAATTGTATCAAAAGGTAGCTTAAAGTGTAAAATTTGCAAGCTTTTGCCGCCGACCTTGCGACGCGAAATGATTTTTTAACGCAAATAACGCTAAAATCAGCTCAAATTTGAAAGGAGTTTGGATGAATAGAAAGCTAAATTTTAGCGCAGGACCTTCGGCTCTGCCTCTTAGCGTGCTTGAGCGCGCGCAAAACGAGCTCACCGACTATCAGGGCAAAGGCTTTTCGATAATGGAAATCAGCCACCGAAGCAAGATTTTTGAAGAGGTGCACTACGGCGCGATGGCTAAGGCGCGCGAGCTATACGGCATCGGCGAGGAATTTGACGTGCTATTTTTGCAAGGAGGCGCGCATTTGCAGTTTGCGATGATACCGCTAAATTTAGCCGCCAAAGGCGTCGCGCAGTACGCCGATACGGGCGTCTGGACTAGCAAGGCGATCAAAGAGGCCGCAAACGTGGGCATCGCTTACGAAGTGGTCGCTAGTAGCAAGGAAACATCCTACGACCGCATCCCTGAGGTTAAATTTAGCGATGACGCCGCATACGGCTACGTCTGCACGAACAACACCATCTACGGCACGCAGTACCGTGAGCTGCCTCGCTCCAAAGCTCCGCTAGTCGTCGATGCGTCGAGCGATTTTTTCTCGCGGCCGGTTGATTTCACGGATGTGGGGCTGCTCTACGGCGGCGCGCAGAAAAATGCCGGCCCAAGCGGCGTAACCGTCGTCATCATCCGCAAAGATATGCTAGAGCGAGCCTGCATGGAGCGCACTCCGACGATGCTTCGCTATGATACGCACGCCGGTGCCGCGTCGCTATACAACACGCCGCCGACGTTTGGCATATATCTGCTAAATTTGACGCTGGGCTGGGTGCAAGAGCAGGGCGGTCTAGCGGGCGTAAACCGGATCAACGAGCAAAAGGCGGCGCTGCTTTACGGCGCGATCGACGGTTCTGGCGGCTTTTACAAAGGTCACGCGCAAAAAGATAGCCGCTCGCTGATGAACGTTAGCTTTACCATCGCAAACCGCGAGCTGGAGGCGGCCTTTATCTCCGAGTCCGAAAGTGCGGGTATGCTGGGTCTAAAGGGGCACCGTCACGTAGGCGGCATCAGAGCCTCTATCTACAACGCCGTGAGTATCGAAAACGTGCGAACTTTGGCTGAGTTTATGAAAGAATTTGC
>CAURKE010000177.1:0-3023 GCA_963525055.1 uncultured Campylobacter sp.
TACTGCAAAACGGCGTTTGAGTTCGTTTCAAACGAGATCGGCGCACAAAGCGCGGTCGCAGGCGGTGGACGTTACGACAGGCTGGTCGAGTACCTAGGCGGCAAGGCTAGCTACGGCGTTGGCTTTGCGATGGGTATCGAGCGCATAATGGAAATCCTAGGCGGCCGCGAAAGCGAGAGTAAAAGAAGCGGCGTATATATCGGCGCGATGGACGCCGATGGGCTAGACGCTATCTATAAAATAGCGATAAATTTAAGAAAAAGCCTCCCGGTTCTCGTGAGCTACGAGCCTAAAAAACTACAAAAGCACCTAAACGCCGCGGATAACGCAAATGCTAGGATCTGCCTTTGCGTCGGCGAGGATGAGCTAAAAACCGGCAAAATTTGGCTAAAAGATCTAAGCGAGAAGGCTGAAAAAACGCTTGATTTGGTAGATTTGGAGAGTGAGCTTAAAAGGATTTTAAATGTATGATTACGGTTTAAATTTATGGGGAAATAATAACTTCATCGTCGAAAACGGTAAAATTTGCGTCAATACCGGCTCAAAACCGGCCATCATCGATATCGTAAAAAGCATCAGGAGCGAAGGCTACCGAGGCCCGCTATTGCTGCGCTTCCCTCACCTCATACACAAGCAAATTTCGCAAATTTACAAAAGCTTTGAGAACGCGAAAAACGAATTTGGCTACAAAGGCAGCTTTAACGCCGTCTATCCGTTAAAAGTAAATCAGTATCCGGGCTTTGTAAAAAACCTAGTCCGTCACGGACAAAAATACGGCTACGGACTGGAGGCCGGCTCAAAAGCCGAGCTATTGCTTGTGATGGCGTATAATAACGAAGGCGCGCCGATCACCGTAAACGGCTTTAAAGATAAAGAGATGATAAACATTGGCTTTATCGCGGCCGAAATGGGGCACAACATCACGCTAACGATCGAGGGACTAAACGAGCTTGAGGCTATCATCGCCATCGCAAAAGAGCGTTTCGCGCCAAAGCCAAACATCGGTCTGCGCATCAGGCTGCATAGCTCGGGATCCGGTATCTGGGCTAAAAGCGGCGGCATAAACTCCAAATTCGGCCTAACGGCGACCGAGCTAATCGAAGCGGTAAATTTGTTAAAAGAGGCGAATTTGCTCGATCGTTTTAATATGATCCACTTTCACATCGGTTCGCAAATAACCGAAATCCACCCGCTAAAAAAGGCTCTAATCGAAGCAGGAAACATCTACGCCGAGCTGCGAAAAATGGGTGCAAAAAACCTAAAAGCCATAAATTTAGGCGGCGGTCTAGCCATAGAGTACTCGCAGTTTAAAGAAAACTCGAGCCGAAACTATACGCTTAGCGAATACGCCAACGACGTGGTCTATCTACTAAAGACGATGGCAACACAGCGAAACGAAGTGGAGCCGGATATCTTTATCGAGAGCGGCCGCTTCGTCTCGGCTTCGCACGCGGTGCTGGTAGCGCCGGTTTTGGAACTCTTTAGCCAGGACTACACCGAGGAAAAGCTCGTACTAAAAAAGAAAAATCCTCAGCTAATCACCGAGCTAAACGACCTGCTAAGCACGATAAAACCGTCAAATGCGATAGAGTATCTGCACGATAGCATCGATCATATGGAGAGCATTTTGACGCTATTTGATCTAGGATACGTCGATCTGCAAGACCGCTCGAATGCTGAAATTTTAACCCACCTAATCATCAAAAAAGCGGCTAAAATCCTCGGCACCAAACAGCACAACGCCGAGCTTTTAAAGCTGCAAGAGGAAGCTCAGGAGCGCTATCTCGTAAACTTCTCGCTATTTCAGTCGTTGCCTGATTTTTGGGGCTTAAAGCAAAATTTCCCTATCATGCCGCTTGACCGCCTGGACGTTCGCCCTACCCGGTCGGCGTCGCTGTGGGATATCACCTGCGATTCTGATGGCGAAATAGGCTTTGACGATGAGGAAAATCCTCTGTTTTTGCACGACGTAGACGTCGAAAAGGAAGAGTACTTTTTAGGATTTTTCCTGGTCGGAGCGTATCAAGAGGTGCTGGGTATGAAACACAACCTCTTTACTCACCCGACCGAAGCCACCATCGAGATAGACGCAGAGGGATTTAAGGTGTCGCACCTGCTAGAAAGCCAATCCATCCTTGATATCATGGAGGATCTGGACTACGACATCTACGAGATCCAAGACATCCTAAACGAGCGTATCGAAAAGTCAAAGCTCGTAACCGACTCGCAGCGCAAGCAAATTTTAGGCGAAATGTATCTGTTTTTAAACGATAACGGCTATCTAAAAACTATATCTTAAATTTAGAAAAAGGAGTAAAAATGCTATCAAAAAGAGTTCAGGTGCTAGGCGAGAGCCTAACCATCGAAATCAGCACCAAGGCAAAAGAGATGAAAGCTCGCGGCGAGGACGTGATTAGTTTTGGCGCGGGCGAACCGGACTTCGACACGCCCGAGATCATCAAAAACGAAGTAAAATCCGCCCTAGATAAGGGCTGCGGCAAATACACGGCCGTAGCGGGTACGCCCGAGGTGAGAGAGGCGGTCGCCGCAAAGCTAAAGCGCGACAACGGCCTAAACTACGCGCCAAATCAAATCATCACCAACGTCGGCGCCAAGCACTCGCTTTTTAACGTATTTCAGGCGCTAATCGACGAGGGCGACGAGGTCATCGTACCAAGCCCGTACTGGGTGAGCTACCCGGAGATGGTCAAATTTAGCGGCGGCAACCCCGTTTTTATCGAAACTAGCGAAAAGACCGGCTTTAAAATCACTCCCGAACAGCTAAAGGCGGCGATCACTCCTAGAACTAAAATTTTAGTATTAAATAGCCCTTGCAATCCGACGGGCGCGATATATAGCCGCAAAGAGCTGGAGGCGCTGGGCGAAGTGCTAAAAGGCACGAAAATCATCGTAGCTAGCGACGAAATGTACGAAAAGCTAAACTACGAGGGTGAATTCGTCGCGACCGCGGCGGTGAGCGAGGATATGTTTAACCGCACGATCACGATAAACGGCCTAAGCAA
>CAURKE010000178.1:0-3006 GCA_963525055.1 uncultured Campylobacter sp.
CCGCCGCGCCCTTGCTTAGCGTGCCTTCGTCGAAAATTTTAGCGACGAATTTAGCTAGTCCCGCTTTTTCCTCAGCGCAAGCTCCGGCGACCTTGAAAATCAGCTTTAGGCTCACGGCGGGCAGGGTTTTGCTAGCCTCGTAAACGGTAGGTATTGGTAAATTTGCGGCTTTTAAATTTATGATTTTCATCAATAAAACCTTTCTAAAATGTCGTAATTAGTATTGCGTTTGGCTGGTTTTTCGCCGATATCTTTGATGAGGCGTATCATCTCGTCTTGATTCATGCGGTAGCTAGCGCCGGCGGCCTTGACGACGTTTTCCTCCATCATCGTGCTGCCTAGGTCGTTTGCGCCAAACAGCAAGGCTAGCTGCCCGATGTAGCTGCCCTGCGTGACCCAGCTGCTTTGGATATTTGGTACGTTGTCTAAAAACAGCCTAGAGACCGCAAGCAGGCGCAAATAGCGATTCGAGCTTTGCTTTTTGATCTCGGGATGCTCGGCGGCTAAACGCGTATTTAGTCCCTGAAAGCTCCACAGTATAAACGCTCTAAAGCCGCCCGTAACGTCTTGCAAGCTCCTGATATGATCCCAGTGCTCCACGATCTCGCGCGTGGTTTCTACGGTGCCAAACATCATCGTAGCAGTCGTCTTTAGCCCCTCCTCGTGCGCCTCGCGGTGGATGCGCAGCCACGTTTCTACGTCGCATTTTTTAGGCGCGATTACGTCGCGGACGCGGACGCTAAGTATCTCGGCTCCGGCTCCGGGCATCGAGTAGAGTCCTTTTTCTCGCAGACGGCGTAGCGCCTCTCTCGTGCTGATACGCGAGATCCTCGCGATATAGTCGATCTCGACCGCAGAAAATCCGTGAATCGTGATGCTTGGGTATTTTTTCGCGATAAACTCCACGAGATCCTCGTACCACTCGATTTTTAGCTTTGGATGCACGCCGCCTTGAAATAAAATTTGCGTCCCGCCGATAGCGATGAGCTCCTCGATCTTTTGCCCGATCTCGTCAAAGCTGAGCACATAGGCCTCCTCGTCCTTGTGATCGCGGTAAAATGCGCAAAATTTACAGTCCACCCAGCACGCGTTCGTGTAGTTGATGTTTCTATCCACGATAAAGGTCGTCACGCCGTCTGGATGTAGCTCGCGTTTGCGCACTAGGGCCATCGCTCCAAGCTCGTTTAGCTCAGCGTTTTCTATCAAATTTACCGCCTCGTCTACGCTTAGTCTATTCAAATTTTTCCTTTAAATTTTTTACGCGAGTTTAGCGAAAAACGCTTTTATCTTTGATAAATTCACATCTTTAACGTCTTGCGGATATCATTTTACGGCATACGCAAAGAAAAGAAATGATTTTAAAATCCGCAAAAAACGCGGCCAAGCTAAGAAATTTAACCCTTTTGACGGTAGACGGGGTATCAAATTTGGCGCGGTCTTTAAATTTAATCCATTTTGCCGCTCGCTCAAATTTAACCCGATTTATAAAGCTTAAATTTGATAAAATCGCGAGATATTTTATCAAAAGGAGAAAAGATGAAAAATTTAGTTTTAGCTGCGATTGCGGCGCTGTTTTTTACAGGCTGTGCGGCAAACAAACCGGCTCCCGCAGAGCAAAACGCGCAGGAGTATCGCCACGCTACGCAGATAAAAGACGCAAGCTGCCCGCATCACGGCATGACAAACGCTAGCTGTGCACAGGCTCACGGCGCGATGAAAGAGTGCCCTCATCACGGAAATCACGGAGCAGACAAAAATCTCGGCTGTAGCGGCGAGAGCGCCAAATTAAAACCATGCCCAAAATGCGACGCGAAAACGCAAGGCTGCGCGCAACATAAAGGCTGCGCTCATCACGGCAAAAGCAGTGCAAGCGACAAAGCGCACGCCTGTCCTCATCACAAACACTAAAATTTAAATGCGGTCAAGGTCAAATTTGGCCGCACTTCCCATCAAATTTACGCCAGCTGGCAACAGCAAAATTAAGCTCGAATTTCACAACAAAGTAGTTAAAAATCGCTTTTAGTCTCGTCGTCTAAAATTTTAAGCAAACTAGGCAACCTAAACTCGCCGCTCATTCCCTTTACGAGCTGTGCCGCTTCGTCTACATCCATACCGATCGCGCTAATAAAAAGCGGCCTTTTGCTACCGCCTCTGCAAATTTCTCTTACAAATTTACAGCTACCTTTAAAAGGCGATTTAGCTACGCCCACGATCTGCACTCTGCGCTCCAAGCACTCGTATAAATGCCCGCCCAGACCGTATCCGCCCTCGTCGTCAAGGTAAACGAAACCGTCGATCACGATGAGCGAGATATCCCGCGCATCCAAGTCTTGCAAAAGCGAGACGATGCACGGTAGCTCCCTTTTATAAAAGCTTCCGCTCTCATACGGCGCTACGTCGTCTACTATTTTTGATATGATTTCAAGCGGCTTTTCGTCGCTAAAGTTTTCAAACAAAACCCCTACGACTTTAGCCTTGCTTACCGCATAATACGCATCTACGGCAAGTTCCACCGCTATCCTTTTTCGCTTAAATTTGAGCGGCAAAAGGCGACTTAAATTTAAGCATTAAGCCGCCTCAAAAGCCCAAATTTAATCTCGCTCTAAAACGACTTTATTTCCCTTTGTGCCGAGCACGCGCACCTTTGCGCCCTCGGCTAAATTTCCGTCGTAGCGCCACAAAGTACCTTTAAAATAAACCATACCCTCTCTGATCTCGCCCTCGCCGCTCTCGTTTAAAAAGTCGTCTTTGACCTCACTTTCGTGCTGGTTAAATTTGGCCTTTAGCGGCTTTCTGAGGGCAAAAAGCAGGACTAGCGAGATGATAGCGATGAGTAAAATTTGATACTCCCAAGCAATATCGACGAAAAATCCCAAAACTCCGACCGCCAAAAATCCAAGCCCGAAAAATAGCACGAAAAAGCTACCGAGCATAAACTCGAGCATGATTAGCCCCACGCCCGCAGCCAGCATCAAGTACGCGGGTATCATTTCGCCGCCCTAGCGC